>JAXMMN010000819.1:0-1501 GCA_034366485.1 Bdellovibrionales bacterium | reverse complement strand
ATCCATACTGCTAACACTTTCAGTGACGGCGGCAGCTTGCTCGCTAGATGCGGCAGCGAGGCGTGATGACGACTCGGATGCTTCGGAAGAAATGTTCAGAACATCGGTCACTGCAGTGTTTAATTTCTGACTAACTTTTTGAAGGCTTTGAATGACGTTTCTTGTCGTAAAGTAGAACAGCATCGCAAAAGGGATTCCGGCAAGAATCATTACGACTCCAGCTATTACAAGGCGCTCACTGCCAACGTTGGCGGAATAGATCGATGCCCTGAGGTCTGAGTTCTTGGTGTTCTTTAAAGTCGACGCCCACAAATTAACAGCCGATACTTCTGCGTTGTTTCTTTGAAGCTTAACCTGCACCGCAGACAAAGTGTCTATGCCGGCAACTACACCGTTAAACGCTTCTGAAAGTACACCATATGCTGTCAGGTACTTTTTCTTCATTTCAACAATTTCGGCCGCCTCAGTCTCGGAAAACCCACCGGTCATTGAGATTTTCTCAAACGATACGTTAACGTCTTTGTTTGCAGCTTCAAGATTAGCGACGCCTTCCATGCCAACCGAAATTCCATTTTGAGCAACGACTTCTTGGACCGATGAAAGCGCCGAAGAGAGCACGTCCAAGGCTTCGATTGCAGGAATCTTTTCCTCGACAACGCTGGTCATGGTTTTTTCGTTTTGACTAGAGATCAGTAGGATCACCGCGAAGTAAACGAGAAAGCCGACGAATCCGACGACCAACATCGAATGCAACTGCTTATCAACACTGAGTTTGGCAAAAAATCGTTTCACTATACTTCCCCGCAATTGAGATTAGATGCGTCCATCTACATGGAATGTTTCGGACAAATCTGAGACGCACTTAACTGGTCGAGGAAGCGACCTGAGGAAATGTCGAGACCTAAGTCAGGGAATTTTCAGTAACTAGACTCCGAAGTCCACTTCGATCACGAAAGTTCCCATTGGCGTCACCATTGGCATCAGTGTGATGTTCGAAGAACCCGATCGCTTGATCTGACCAAAGCCTGGCTTCTTGATCACTTTTGGTATGCCGCCAGGCAAATTGAATTCTTCTGCGTCGTTCAAGCCAGACTTGGCTTGAGTGTAGATCATATTCAAAAGTTCGGACGCCATACTCTCGCGCATTTCGTCGTCGACGTGGACATCTTTTCCTAACATTGTTTTGGCGAATCGATCCAACACCGTGAAGGAGGAAAGAAGGCGAAAGTCTGCTTTCAAAAACTCGTTATTAGCCGAAATAATACAAATCAAGTCGACCTTATCATAGGGAATAGCCTCAACCTTCGTGAGGTAGTTTTCATCACAAGAAACTGTTGAGTGCAGGGTCACTTCTACAGATTTGTGCGCCGCCTGTACCAAGTGGCGGAACAACATTTTTTTCAGTGCCCCTTGAGTCATCCATTTTTTCTTCGGTGCCGCTCGTTCGGCTTCCTGCAGTCGATTGAACGTGGACTCAAGACGCAAATCCTCAATGGCTTGA
>JAXMMN010000818.1:0-1854 GCA_034366485.1 Bdellovibrionales bacterium | reverse complement strand
GTATGATGCTGGCGGCAGGTCGTTTTTTGCGTGATCCTGTTCATTATTTCTTTCCGAATATCTACAGCGCAGAAAATGAACCGACGAGGGTCAGGCGAACAGACATTCGATTTCGGACAAGCGGTGAAAGAGACTGGCTTCTGCGTCAAGTCAGAGAATTTACAGTCGCAGAGAAGATCACGAAGCCGGTCGAGGAAACAGCGAGGACAATTGTTGACGAAATGTTTTCCAACGTGATGCAGGCTCCGATTGATGAAAATGGAAATCGAATCTTTGAAAATGCAAAAGATCAAAAAATAGAAATGTCGCTCGGATTGAATGCATTTGCTCGGCTGACTCTGGCTCATGACGATGACCGGCTTTTGATTAGCATGGAAGATCCATGCGGTTCTCTTAGCCATGAAGGACTTTGGTCGAGTTTGACGGAGGCCTTTGATCCAGGTTCGGCTGAGCTTGGGATTCCAAACAATGCCCGACTTGGGATGAAAATCATGATTGAAAGCTGCTCTGAATTTGCGATTGTTTCTAAGAAAAACATTATGACTTCTGTTAACTGTTCCGTGAAACTAGGGGTGTCTGGTCGGGATCGAAGTCAAATGTCCAAGAGTCTTCACTTTAAGTTTTTCTAATTCTCGTAAACCGTTGGAAGTATTTAGTGTCGAACAAATCTGAACTAGTCATGGAACGCAAAGGAACGAGTGCCGAGCCGCTGCTGGTTTTGACTGGTGCATTCACGGGCGATGCCTGGCTACCATTCGCCGGTTTTGCCGGAATTAAAAAGCTCGTCATCGACCTCGCAAATGTCACTCGAATGAACTCAACCGGCGTTCGGCAATGGCACATTTGGATGACGGGTCTTCGGGCAGAAAGTCCCGAGGCGCTCGTCGTCCTTCGAAACTGCCCAAGATTTTTTATCGAAACAATGAACATGATCTATGAGTTCGTCCCAGGTCCGCATGCGATTGAGTCTTTTGTAGTGCCGATGTACTGCGAAGAGTGCGATGAGTCCCAGGATACACTTCTGGATTACAGCCAAAGTGGCAGCGACGATCTGACGTCTTCGCCAGAGATTGTCGTTCCAGAGGTCATATGTGAAAGCTGCAACAAGCCGATGGAACTTGATTGTGTGGAGAAGACCTACTTTAAGTTTTTGAATAAATCGAACGAGTCTCTAGCAAAGGTGAAGCGTGGAGTTTGAAATTAAGGTTCAAGGTACCGCACAAGATCCCATAGTGCGGATTTCTGGTGATCTCGTAGGAAACTATCCATTTCCGTTAAAAATTTCAAAAGACCAGAGAACGCTGACGATCGAGATGGAAGGCTTCTCGCGGATGAATTCTATCGGCGTTCGGCAGTGGGATCAGTGGATGGTAACGCTTCGAAAAGCGAACCCCGGTCTCATTATCAACCTGGTAGAAATGCCGACATTTTTTGTGGAGCTCTTCAATGTTATCCACGAATTCGTACCAAGACCGTATGTCGTAAAATCGTTCTACTTACAATACTACTGCGATCAGTGTGAAAAATCAGTGGACGTATTGTTTAAGTGGCCTTCGGCGGCCGACTTCCCAAAAAGCGCGAAAGACCTTCCGTCTGTTGAGTGCGATCATTGCGCTTCGCCGCTTCAAATGGATTTCAATTCAGATCGAATTTTTAATTTTCTGCAGAAATCTAGCGGTTAAATATAGTAAACCGATTGCGGCCGTTCTCTTTTGAATAGTAAAGCGCTTGGTCGGCATACTCAATCAGCTCTTCTATGCTATTCGCATTAGAATGTATCCGACTCGCAATGCCGAAGCTTCCTGTGACCGTTCTTGTCGAAGTCCCTTTTGTGATCTCTTTCGCCTCAAGGGC
>JAXMMN010000817.1:0-1735 GCA_034366485.1 Bdellovibrionales bacterium | reverse complement strand
AAGAAGATCGCGCGTATTACGAGCGCGAATCGGCACGCAATGAACTAGGTTTGGTGTCCAACGAAAAGTCGATTGCCTACCGGCAAACATTAAAACGCTACGAACGCGAACTCGAAGGTCGCGCGGAAAAGGAACAGTACTACCGCGCGAAACCACTTTTGAAGAACGACGGCGAGCGACTTCGCTTTCTTGGTTTGGGGTCAACGACGAAACGAGATCGATACTTGGCATCGGTTGGAATCGACGGTGACAACATCACTCACCCGCCGGAAGTTCAGCAGCTCATCGATGAGAATGACATTGCCGCTGGAATGACAAAGCAGGCCGTTCGCGAATCCTGGGGGGCTCCTGACGGAGTTGAAGTTGCCGGCAATCCAATGTACGGCAACGAACAATGGCACTACACAGAGCAGGTCACATCCAGCGAAGGCTACATGACCGAAAAGCGTGTCGTCTATTTTGAGGGCGGACGCGTCGTTGGCTGGGAAACGGCGAAGTAGCTGTTTCTATTTGGCAGCGATACCCTAGTGCGCATCCTGCCATGTTTGCCCGATGCCAATGTTTGCAACGAGTGGCACTTTGAACTTGGCTGCGTTCTGCATCGTCACTTTAACATCGTCCAAAACGTCTTGAGAAATGCCATCGTCGACTTCGAATACGAGTTCGTCGTGCACCTGAAGAAGCATCTCGATGTCTTTGCGACCAGCAATCTTTTTTTCCACGTCGATCATCGCCTTTTTGACGAGATCGCTGGCCGCACCTTGGATTGGCGCATTGATGGCGGCACGTTCACCGAATTTCCTAACTGCACCATTCTTGGATTGAAATTCCAAGATGTACCGTCGCCGACCGAAAATGGTTTCGACATACCCATTTTTCTTAGCGAGCTCGACCGTTTCGGTCATGTAGTCTTTCACTTTCGCGAACCGCATGAAGTAGCGATTGATGATGTTCTGTGCCTCGGTACGCGAAACTCCAAGCGTCTCCGCAAGTCCGAAGGCGCCTTGACCGTACGCGAGACCGAAGTTGACGGCCTTGGCTTGCCGTCGCATGTCCGGGGTCACCGCATCCAACTTTACTTCGAAAACTTCGCTCGCGGTTGCGGCGTGAATGTCATGGCCTTGTTCAAACGCCCGAACCAAGCCTGGATCGTCGGTGATTTGAGCCAATATTCGCAATTCAATCTGGCTATAGTCAGCGCTCACAAGCTTTCTGCCTTGAGGGGCGATGAAGCTTTTTCGAATGCGCGCACCACGTTCGGTTCGAATTGGAATATTCTGTAAATTAGGATTCGTGCTGGAAAGTCGACCGGTGGTCGTCAGCGCTTGATTGAACGTCGTGTGCACCCGGCCGTCTTTATCGGCAAGTTGCGGAATGGCATCCACATAAGTGGATTTCAATTTTGTCAGCTCACGCCAGTTTAAGACCATTTTTGCAACTGGATGTTCGATGGCTTCTAAGACTTCATTGTCTGTCGAAAAACCAGTTTTTGTTTTCTTTCCAGAAGGAAGTCCCATTTTGCCAAAGAGAATCTGACCCAATTGTTTTGGGCTTCCAATGTTAAAGACCTCACCACACTGCTTGTGAATTTCTATTTCGACAGCTTGGACATCCGTCGCAAGTTCTTTAGAGTAGGCGCTAAGTAGTTCGCGATCGATCATGATTCCGCGAGATTCCATCTTGTAAAGAATCGGAACAAGCGGAAGATCAAAGTCCGCGAGAACCTTGTCGCCCC
>JAXMMN010000816.1:0-5546 GCA_034366485.1 Bdellovibrionales bacterium | reverse complement strand
CGATTTCGATCATCAGACCGAAAAGGGTTTTATGAGAATCGTTCGTCTGCTTGTAGGAGCGAGCCTCAAACTGAAAGGTGCGGTAAGCAATGCCTTTAAAAGATCCCCTAATTTCATTGAACGTTCGGGAGGTGCCGATTTCCCAAGGGAAAAATAGAGTATTCTTAAGCTCGTCTGTTCTGAAAGATGAATGTGGAAAATATTTAAGTCCGGGTCGCACCAATCGGATCGCCTCGGGCACTACCGTATCTCGAAGCTCTTGATCAATTTTTCTGTACTGCGAGTAGAGCCAAAGCGCCGGTGCACCAAAAAGGAATGCGAGCACCGTGGAGGCCGTTCCGAAGTTGGTATTTCCGCCGAGCTTTGAGAGCAGGACAAAGAACAAAGCGATTCCAAAGCAGAGGTGCGCGATATAAATCGGCGGAAACTTGGCGTGCTTTTGTTTGAGTTCTGAAATGCTAGATTCAAGGCGGCTAATTTTTCGTTCAGGCATTTGATTAGTGTAGGCTGAGGCGGTTCGCTAAGTCGACAGGACCAAGGCCTATTCAGGCATGGTCATAGAAAGCCGATACCCATCTAAGGTGCGTTCGTATTTTTTTATATTTTTATTCGCATTATTGTCCTTATCGTTTGCTGACCAGACAAACGCCTCGGGCGCCTATTGTACTAACACTTGGCAGTCGATTCATCATGGCGTCTTTCGCGACCGGTCGGGCGCGGTGATCAGGAAAATGCCTGTCACCCATGGCGTGATTGTGGACTCCAATGCGCTTAGTCTTTACGTGAACACGATCGGGCGGCGAGCGGCTGACATCGAAAAAATCGTTCATCGCATTCGAAAAGTGCGTCGGCATAATTTGAAAGCTGAAGGTCAATTTCGAATGTATGTGGCAGACAAAACCGCGCTTGAGGTCGGCGGGTCCAGCGGGCCAGACCGACAAGGGTTCCCGTTTCCAACGGAAACCAGACGAATCGAACTGTCTACAGAGCGAGACAGCCGCGAGTACAAAAGCATCATCACAAAGCTTGATGAACTAGGCGTCGGACGAAAGAAAAATTCGACTGGCGACGCTGATCGCGAGATTGTCGCCGACGCTTTTTTTGCCAGAACGGCCCGATCTGAGGTCGCAACATTTTTGACTGCCGACCGAGGGATCATCTTGCCGCTTTGCAATCTTTCGCCGGCCTGTAAGCGTTCGATCGCGAAGGGCACGGTAGAAGTTGATACCGAAGAGGGGTTCGTTGTTGAAATTCCCGACCATGCAGGACAACTTCGTTCGCTTCGGATTCTACCGCTTTTTGGTCGCTAGGTCGGGTCATTAAGCTTGAGTGTTTCAATAATGGCTTCGGCTGTCGAAATTTCTGTCTCGAACATTCTCTCTATGGTTTGCAGGGTAAGGCGACTGCTGATCTCACTATTAAATTTCTGTCCTGGGAATACGAAGTACACGGCATTCGATAGGATGGAGCACTGAAATCGCGTGTCTAGCTTTGATTTTAGCGCCGCAAAAAGTTCCATCATTTTCGGATTTAAAACGGTTCGCGCTTCGATGGGATCAATCGCAGTGACGACGAAGAATTTTTCAAATGTTGGATTCTCTAGCCGAATGAGCTGGAAGCCTGATGACTTGATAGTCTCGTGAAATGCGTCGCTCAGCGCCTCGCGAACAAGATCCCCGCTCATGTCGAGATCGATTTTGACAACACCATTTATTTTCGTCGAAGCAGCGGCTTTCACCAGCAAACCGTTTTCCGCTCGTCGGTCGCTGTTCTTGTCAAAGATTGATCGGTTAAAAATGGTGTAGTGGTGAATCTCCCAGCTGACACCGAGGTGACTGCCAATGATCTCGTCTTTGAATGTAGCTCGATTCGAAATTGAACTGAAAAACCGACTGGAGTTCAGATCTTTGAATTGAAAACGAGACCCGGTTTGATACTTGGCCCCAGGACGCAGGCGCTTAACCACAGAAGTAAAGATCGACTTTCGAAGTTCATACTCGAGCTCTTCAACTTCAGTCGCGATCCAAATTCTTCCGAAAAGCCAAATCAAACCGATGATGACAAAGAAGCCGGCAATCACAACCGATTGAAAAAGGTGAAGGATGAGTATAGCGAGCGCGAGCGCGCCAATAGAAGCCGCCGTTAGACCAGGGATCGTGATGTTGGGAAAAAATCGTCGGTGTTTTTTCTTTAGATTCTCGAGGATCTCCTCGCTCGTCTGGCTAGGTCTCATCGTCATGCTAGTACTCGAACCAATCGATGTTGAGACAGCGAACAGTTTCGCTTGGCGAGGGTCCAACAAGCTTAACGATCTTTTCGATGAACGCGGGAAGTTCTGAGCGAATCAAAGCTGAAGTTTCGTGGCTCAAAGACATTGGTGCTGTGTAGAACAAGTCGTGTTCACCTTTTTGAATCATTTGATTGAATCCTTTTAAGCGCCAGTTTTGATGATGCTTGATCACAAGCGGCGAATCGGCCCCCACATGAGTCAGCTTAGGTCCGACCTCCATCCCGCCATCGCCGCGATTGATAAGAATTCGAGTCTCCACCAAAAAGCCGACGGTTTTCGCAACCACGGCTCTTGGAAGATTCAGTCTTGTGGCTAAGTCGTCGATCGTCATCAGCGGGTCGCAAGCGATGAGGTGGGTGATCGCGGTGTACGTCCAGTTAGCGTAGTAAGTGGCAGATTCATGGTCTGTTAGGACGCGGTCCTTCTCGAGGCGCTCGGAAAGTTGCTGGGCCGCCGACTGAGCCTTGGCAATCCGCCGTTTAAGGCGCTCCTGGTACTTGTGGGAGCCTGCCCGGCCGTACTCGACGAGAAGGAGGAAGTGTTCCGACTCGCGGTCACCAAGGGCCATAAACTCAGCGAGGTCGACGGCGTTCTCCATCGAGAAGTGTTTAGGCCCGTTGACGACTTGGCTGACAAGAGTTGTGGAAACTCCTAGGAAATCCGATAGTTTACGATATGTTCCACGGCCGCCGCCCGGCAGACCGTCGACCCAGGATCGAATAAAGTGCTTATAATCGAGCGTTTCATAGACCGACATATGTTTACTTAAAGTAAACAAACTCGTTTGAAATTTACAAACATAATCTAGATGCGGCGCGTCTTAACGCGTAAAACCATCTTCATAACAACCGCGGTGTCGATCCCCAACCCTCGACGCTGCTTGAAAGGAAATGAAGATGAAACAGGTTAAGAGTCCAGTAAAGAAAGCCGTCACGAAGCTCCTCGGAACAATCGCCCTCGGCGGAACAATCGCGTCGCAATTGATTGCGTGTGGCCCGGCGGTTCTCTCAAACACAAGCGCAGCAAGTTCGCTTGAATTCGATCAGCAGACCTACACATTCAACCGATCGCTGAAGCCTCGTTCGGCTGCAGCAATGGAAGAGTCAGAAAAAATGGCCTTGTTGGCCGAGAAGCTGATTCGAAGCAATACAATTCACATTGCCAACAAAGTCGCGTTTCAGGCGCTTGAGCTCAATCAGTGGAACACACGCGCACAGTTCGTTCTAAAAATGACGGCACCGGTAATCGAGCTAAAAGGCATTTACCGCCGAGTTTTGCCGATCGTCAGTGTTCGTCCGAAGAAATACCGCGAATACAAAAACTTCCTAAACCAGATCCAACATGAAAACGTCGGTACACCAGATCTAACGAAGTTCTTGTTAGATGGTCAGCCAGACCTTCACCGCGAATCCGAAGCACAAGATGTTGTGGAAAAATATGTGGAGCGAATCGATGAACTTCGCGATTGGTTGAAAGAAAATCGCAAACAAGACTTCACGTTGAACTACTACGTCCCACAAGGCGCCGAAGTACCGGCGTGTACAGCAAAAGAAAAAGCGTCTGGCGTTTGGGAAGTTTCAAACTGTACCCGAAACGTTCAAAAGGTGACCGCGAAGCTCAACATGGCTGACTTCGAAGCACTTCGCCAAGCGTTTGCGGGAATTCAAGTCTACTCGGCAATGGCGACGGCCTACTCGGTCGATGGAATCTTCAAATCTGGTGGCAGTATTCCAGATGAAGGTGCCACCGCGAAAATGAAGTACGAATCGGTGAGCGCGATCAAAGGCGTCGGCCAGCTGAGAAATACGAAGTTCTATGTCTTGGCACCTAAGGCGATGAGCGATTTCGTGATCGGCTACAGAGTGGCAAAGAAGCTTCACAAAGAGCTTTGCCCAAAAGGTACGGACGAAAATGAATCGCGCCCAGGAATGCTTTTCCACCGTGGAATCTGTGCCGAGCAAATGGAAGATGGCGACCGTGTTGTTGCACTTCTTGATGCTCTGGCTAAAGGCAAGATCACGACGACGGCGATGCACATCACGAACGCGAAAATGGACGTTTCTTTGGATTCGAAAACATTCCTTCGCAATCCGCCCAAAGATCTTCGTGATCTAGGACCGGTGGGATTCGATTCATGTGGTGGTGTGAAGTCGCTCGGCGATGGAACAGCAGCGGGATTATTCGCGAAAGCAGAATTGAACACCATTCTTGCTCACGAATCAAAAGAGTCTTGTCAGTGATCAATTGGGCTAAGCCTTAAACTGCCTAGCTCCAACTTGGCGGCGCTGTCGAAAAGATCGACGGCGCCTTCTTCGTGAGAACGCTCTA
Organism: Bdellovibrionales bacterium; assembly: GCA_034366485.1. Classification (GTDB taxonomy): domain Bacteria; phylum Bdellovibrionota; class Bdellovibrionia; order Bdellovibrionales; family JAMPXM01. The sequence goes on along the minus strand of JAXMMN010000816.1, from coordinate 928 downwards.
GATATGCGAAGAGTCTAATAATTTCGGCCCCAAGGTTGTAAAGAGATCTACCCGGAGAAGAGTCATGAAAGTCGTTTTGCGCCTCATTCTAGCTTCGCTTGTTTTGACGGCGGTCGCATGTGCGCCGAGTGGTGGCACGCGTGGCAAGAGCGGAGATCCGGCGGCGCCGACAAATTATGATCATTTGAACGCCGAAGAAAAAGCCGCGATGTCGGAAGTGTTGACCGACGAAGCCGAAGAAAAATTGACGTTCACCACACTTCACGAGCTCAAGCCCCAATTCGAAGAAGCCGTGAAACTTGGCAAGGGCAATGTTCGAGCTAAGTTTTGGCTCGAGATTATGAATCCACTTTTGAAAATGCGCGGTATTCTAAATCGCATTCGTCCGCTCTACCTGCAGCAAGAACATGGCATGGAGCGGTACCAGATTTTGGTGCGGGGACTTGAGCAAACGTCGTCCTCGGACTATCGCCGATTCTTGACCGAATCAGACAATAGCGGGAGTGCTGAAACTCGTGAAATCCATACCGACAAAGAGTTTCGACTGTGGATGGATGAGGTCATCGTTTCTTTAAATCAGCTGCGACTCTTTCTGAAAGAAAACAAAGATCGAACGATCCAATTACGAGTTCCCCAGAAGTGGATGTTTGGAGATTCGGCGCCTGAGAAACACTTGGAAAAGCAAGACGGGCGCTGCGGAGCTTTCTCCTTCATGTTTACGAGAGTTGCTGCGTGTTCGAACACAGGAATGGTTACTTTCAAAGTGAATCGCGCGGATCTTGAAGGGATTCAGTACTTCGTTTCGGCCCAGATGTTTCAATTGTCCGTCTTGTACGCGTTCAACCTAAATCCGATTGTCATGTTCGACGGATTTGCCAATCGATCGACAAAAGACGTCGTACGAATGCTGACCAAGGGCTATGACGGA
>JAXMMN010000815.1:0-3694 GCA_034366485.1 Bdellovibrionales bacterium | reverse complement strand
CGAATTCGAACCACCAAGGGCTAACTCTGTTTGTGTGGTCTTTGCTTGAAAGGCGAACGTATCTGTTCCGCTTACACCGACAAAATCATGAGCAGGAATTCGATTTATCAAAAAGTGCATGTTCTTATTGTTTGATAGAACAACCGTAGAAACCTTGTAGATCTTCCCAGGCTCCGTATTAAGCATGGTTCTCATGAACATCGAGTTGTAGGCGGCATTTTGTCGGCGATAACGCAGCACTCCCTGGCTAGAATTCGGATAGCCGACGCTGACGCTCGGGCCTGGGTCCACCGTCCAATTCTTCAAGAGCCCGTGATCGAAGCCGCCATTCACAAGAAGCTGATCTTTGTCTTCAATGGGCAGACGATAAATCCGAATCGACTTAATTTTTAGTACATCACCGACTTGATCTGTGACTAAACCGAGTTCATTTTCAGATTGATTCGAATAAAAGGAAAAGTGGACCGTTTGTTGAGATCCACCTTCGACATAGTACAGTTCGGCCGAATCTTTTTGAGTACGGTTAACATAGAATTCGAGCCGCATTCGATTTCGGCTGGGATCTACTCCTAGTTCAACACGGTACAATTGGTTCTTAAGATAATTGCCGGACTTCATTCGTAAGAAACTTTCGCCAACAATGGCCGAATTTCTTTGAAGCAGATGATAAGAAGGATTAAGGCACAAAATATCGTGCATCGGATCGCTGATATCGCAAAAGGGCGATGGGTTTTCAATAGCAATCGCTTGAATCGTAGCTCCCGGATCTGCGACCCAGCCCGCAAGCTGTGCCCCGCCGCCTTCGTAGAGCTTCACTTCTTTAGTGACGTAAGGGCGCGTGGAGCTATTGACGGGTAAAAAATTGTTTTCGGAACCTTGAACATATTCAGGCGGTGAGGCGGGAACTGATGGAAGGTCGAAGTTCTGAAACATCAACAGCAGAGCCGTCAGGGATCCCAAAATTAAGCCGACGCGCCATCTACGCTCTGTCATAACGTTCAACATTTTAGATCCCCACCCAATTTCAAGAATACTGTCTTAAGGTTCTTCGATTTGCCGATTATTAGCAATTTGGCGAGGCGCGGATTCTAAATTTGGTTCGGCCAATCTCAAAAAGAGATTGCCCGAACAGAAAGTCGACGGATCTCCTCAGCCTTTCATGGTCGCCGCGCCTCAGTTTGAAACCAAAAAGATCAGCGAACTGTTTCTCTTGTTGCTTCGGTCAAAGCGACCGTGCTGCTGACGAAAGCGGCAATCAGTTTAGAAGTCATTAAACGATGTGACATAGATCCTCTTTTAAAGAATCTAAACGTGACATCCTGCTAGCGTCATTGGGAACATTTCGGCACCTAAAGACCAAACTTCAGTGGGGGACTTAAATGTTCAAATGGAAATTTATAAATGCAGCACTCTTAGTTGCTGTGTTTTCTGGAACTGCAGTAGCAGCCGATCTGACAACAATGTCGAACAATTTTTGGTGGCCAGAGCGTCTCGACTTAGCGCCGCTTCGCCAACATGCAGCTGAATCGAATCCAATGGGTGAGCGATTTAAGTATGCCGAAGAATTTAAAAAGCTCGATTTGAAAGCTGTAAAAGCGGACATCGAAAAAATCATGAAAACGTCGCAAGACTGGTGGCCTGCCGACTACGGACACTACGGACCGTTTTTCATTCGTATGGCTTGGCACAGTGCCGGTACTTACCGAATCAACGATGGCCGCGGCGGAGCCGGTGGCGGTCAACAGCGCTTTGAACCGCTGAACAGCTGGCCAGATAATGCGAACCTCGATAAAGCACGTCGCCTTCTTTGGCCTGTAAAGCAAAAATACGGCGCAAAGATTTCTTGGGCCGACTTGATGGTCCTCACTGGAAACGTCGCAATGGAATCGATGGGTTTTAAAACCTTCGGTTTTGCTGGTGGACGAACCGATGACTGGGAAGCTGATCTCGTCTACTGGGGATCAGAAAAGAAGATGCTCGAATCCGAGCGTTACAAGGGCGATCGAAAACTCGACAAGCCTTTGGCCGCCGTGCAGATGGGTTTGATTTATGTAAACCCAGAAGGACCAAACGGAAACCCAGATCCGTTGCTCGCGGCAAAAGATATCCGCGAAACTTTCGGTCGCATGGCGATGAACGATGAAGAAACTGTTGCGTTGATCGCAGGTGGTCACACGTTCGGAAAAGGCCATGGCGCAAAAAAACCTGAGAAATGCGTCGGCGCAGAGCCAGCAGCAGCAGGACTCGAAGAACAAGGTTTTGGTTGGACAAACAAATGCGGCACTGGGAAGGGTGCTGACACAATCACCAGCGGTCTTGAAGGAGCCTGGACAGCGGCGCCAACAGCGTGGACGCACCAGTACCTTTCAAACCTCTACGCGTTCGAGTGGGTAAAAACAAAGAGCCCAGCAGGCGGAACGCTTTGGATTCCTAAAGGTGGTCAGGCGAAGGACATGGTTCCCGATGCTCACGATCCAAAAAAACGTCACGCGCCAATCATGTACACGACGGATCTCGCACTTCGCTTTGATCCCGAGTACGGAAAAATCACTAAGCGCTTCCTCGACAATCCAAAAGAATTCGAAGTCGCATTCGCTAAAGCTTGGTTCAAGCTCACGCACCGAGACATGGGTCCAAAGACTCGCTATATCGGAAGCGAAATTCCAAGCGAAGACTTGATCTGGCAAGATCCGATCCCAAAGTTGAATCACAAAGTCATCGGCCAAGGCCAAATCGCGACATTGAAAAACCAGATTGCAAAATCTGGCCTGTCGAATTCTGAACTTGTCCGCACGGCATGGGCGGCAGCAGCTTCGTTCCGTGGCACGGACGTTCGCGGTGGTGCGAACGGTGGTCGTCTGCGTCTCGCTCCGCAAAAAGACTGGGCTGTTAACAACCCAAGTGAAGTTGCAAAAGTTTTGGCGAAGCTGGAAGAAATCCAAAAGGGTTTCAACAAAGGCGGAAGCAAAGTTTCGATGGCGGATTTGATCGTCCTTGGTGGCGTGACAGGCATCGAACAGGCGGCAAAAGCAGCTGGTCAAACAGTGAAAGTTCCCTTCACTCCAGGTCGAATGGATGCTTCGCAAGAGCAAACAGACGTCGCGTCGTTTGCGGTGCTTGAACCAAAAGCTGATGGCTTCCGCAACTACTACAGCGAAGAGGCTTATCTTTCGCCGGCTGAAATGCTGGTCGATCGCGCGAACTTGCTGACGTTGACGGTCCCTGAAATGACGGTTCTTGTCGGCGGACTTCGTGTTTTGAATGCGAACGCTGGGCAGACGGCACACGGTGTGTTCACTGCGAAGCCAGGGACGCTGAGCAACGATTTCTTTGTAAACCTCCTCGATATGTCGACGAAGTGGCAGAAGTCTGCAAAGTCGGCAGGCGTTTACGAAGGTCTTGATCGTAAAACGGGCGCAGTTAAGTGGACTGCGACTCCGGTCGATCTTTTGTTCGGTTCGCACTCTGAACTTCGCGCCTTGGCCGAAGTGTATGCTGCTGCAGACGGAAACAAAAAATTCCTTCAAGACTTTGTTTCTGCATGGAACAAAGTTATGTCGCTCGATCGTTTCTAAGATTTTAGCGACACAATAGAAGAAACAAAAGCCCCGTGGCACTAATTGCGACGGGGCTTTCTTTATTCGCAGCCGTCGGTCAGCTGTACTTTGTTGTAGATGCCAGTTTTCAACGTGTG
>JAXMMN010000814.1:0-5631 GCA_034366485.1 Bdellovibrionales bacterium | reverse complement strand
AAAGATCGCCCACGAGGAGCTTCGCAAGTTTTTAGTCAGCACAGGGCCCGTGGCCTTCTGGGATGGCATTGGGCTTTTTCCGAAAATGAATACGATCTTTCACTACCCGTCACCAGGAGACCGTGAAAATCGAGATCTCCTTGGCTATGCGGAAATGTCAAAGCCAGGCATCGTCGTGCGAACATCTAAGATGGAGCTTCTCGAGCCCGAACTCTTTGGCTGGCTGACGAAACACTATGCTAGCGTGAACCATTTTCTTTACGCACGAATTGCCACTATTGATCCGGTCTACTTTCGCGCCAATTGTGAAATCTCAGTCACCGAACTCAACAACTTGCGAACAGCCAACCGACTGGCGGGCGAGATTATTCTTTTGGTTCACACGGGTCACAGCTCCGTATGGAATCAGTTTCCATTTAAAGCAGATCCGATTCGAACACGACTCAGCGAATTCGATCAAACCGAGTCGATTGTTTTCAAAAACTGTCGTCAAAAGAATACGACCTTCGCGCTCACCAGCGAACAGTCATGGGTAGCTGGAGCGCCTTCGGCGAACTTACTTCTTTTTGGTTACGACGGAAGATTGTAGCAGCTGCTTTCGAGCGTCGGCCACTTCGCGCAGGTGCAGAGGCGTGTGAATCCAAGACGAAAGAATTCGAATAAAGAACCGCGGTCCATCAGCCAGTACGCTGAGTTTCGATCGTCCGATTCGCTTCGCATAAGGAATAGGAATTTCAACTAGACGATGGCCTGTTCTCAAAAAGGCCAACGTCATGGCCAACGAGTAATCAAGTCCGTTCGGTAGCGCCCGACTGGAAAAGAAGTCACTCATATTTCGGGTGAAAAGACGCATGCCCGTGCAGCTGTCATAAACGCGGGTGCGATAAAGCATGTTGATCGTACCGACAAAAAGACGATTTCCGAATTCGCGCGTGTAGGGCATGTGCTCACATTTCGACAAACGATCGCCACACACCATCTCTGCGTTTTCTCGCTCTAGCGCTTCAATCATATTCGGAAGCACGATCGGGTCATAAGTACCATCGACATCATAAAATGCGACATACCCCCCCTGTGCTGAAGCGATTCCCGTTTTAATGGCCGCTCCATACCCTTGTCGCGCGTCATGGGTGAGAACCTTCAAAGTAAAATGGTCTTTTTGATTGAATGAGGCGTTCCACTGGTCAACGGCCTGCCGAGTACCGTCGGTACTGCCGTCATCGACAATTAAAACTTCCAAAAGCTGAATTTGGCGGCCAAGCCATTCTTCACTGAGTGTTCGCAAGCGTTCGAGAACCGGCGAAACGGCCGTTTCTTCATTGAAACATGGCAGAATCACCGAGATCGTACGCACCATGTTCAAGTTGTTGCTGTGCCCCTTCGGGCCCGACGCTTTATTCAACTACTTTCCTTTTAAGTCGAAAAAACCCAAGATTTGAGACATCATCATGCCAGACGTTTCTTGCCAAACAGGATCTCAATTTTTTCTGAGGAATTTTTAACGTGAAGAAGTCACTCTTGGTAGGCGCAATTTTAGGTTTAGTACTGACTCTCGCGATCGCTGTGTATCTACGCGATCAAAACCTTCTAACTACCGGCGATTCGGTCGTTGGTTCTGGCAATTCGGATGGCAAATCACCGCGCGAACCAGTGAACGCGCCACTGGTCAGTATTCTCAGTGGCTTCATGCTTCAGTTCACCGGTTCCGACGACCTTATGGCGCACCGCAAGACTGCAATGAAACCATTCATCTCGACGGCGGATTGGGAAAAGACCATGAGCACCCACGGCCTGCCGGTCAACCAACGAACGACTTCTGAATGCCGCAATGCCGCCCTAGCACAGGCCGTTACCATCCGGCCTGATCAAGTCGAGCCAATTTTGAATGGCCAATTGAATGTTCTTTTCGTTTCCAACGATGTGCCTCGGTGTTTTTCAACTCAAAGCAAAGTCTTCTTAGTCGTCGATGAAGTCCTCGATGCGAAATCTGCCTACAGGATCCCTGCGACAGCCACGATAGAAAAAGTCATCGAGACGTCCATTCCAACTTTGAAGCATGAAGTACTATGGGCAATGCGCATGTCGCGAGAAGACGTCGCTTACGTCACCTTCGGCGACACGGAGTACGTCAGCCTCAACGTACCGGTAACGATCATGCAGATTTCTGTCATCCCAGGAAAACCAGTGATCGACGGCACGGCCATACCGCCGTTCATGGCTGGTGTCGAGTCGCTGAAAGCAGCGAATATTGCCTCTTACATGAGGGCCCTGCGCACCACGATCACTCACAAACCACTCCTCGTGGATGCACGAGATCCCCGCACAAAAGCTTCGGGCCTTTACCCAGGAGCGATCAATGCGCCATTTCTATCGACCAATCAAAATCAGCTGCGTTTTTTCTTAGATATGCCAGTGTCGTTGATTGCCGGAGCCCAGTTTGACGTCAGCAAAATGCCAGACGAACTTATGACCCCATTGATCATCTTCGGCAACGATTCAACGGATGCGAGTGCTGTTTGGGTCGCAAGAAATTTACGCCTGAAGGGTTATCGCAAACTCTTCTTCGTCGAAGGTGGCCTCGAGGCCTTAAAGAGAGATGCTCCGCAACTTATTTTTTAGCGACATCAATTCGGCCAACTGAATCGGCAATTTTGACGACCAGGGCATCTTGAAACTTACGAACCTTTTCGCGATTGCGCACATTGGTCGAAGTAAGAATAACGAACGGAATGTACTCTGTATGTCCACCAACTTGCTTGGGGACATATCCCACCAACTGGTAGGCGCCGGAAAGGGTTCCGGTTTTGCCACGCACTTTCCCTGCTGCCGAAGTCTTATTCATTCGATCGGCCAATGTGCCATCTTCTCCCGCTGTAGGAAGCGAGTCCCATAGAGCGGCGAACATCTTCTCCTTGGGAAGCTGTCGAAGGACGGCCAGGAACGCCCGAGGCGTTGCAGTGTTGCCGCTTGAAAGCCCGGCTCCGTCTAGAAAGCTCAACTCAGTTTGAAGCTCAGGAGCACTTTCTTTGTGCAGCCATTCTGCAATCGTTTCCTTGATGTTGGCTTGGCCTGCCGAAAGCGCATCTTCACCTGGTGACTTCGAACGAATTCCCACCGCTTTGATAAGTGCATCAGCAAGAAAGTTATCGCTCGGTTTGTTAGTCGCTTCGGCAATTGCCGCAAGTGTCGCTGACTCGAACACGACGCTGTTGCCAGCATTGGAATTCATCAACGCACCTGCCGCCGCGCGCTCGGCTTGCGACTGAGGATATTGAACAGAGAAGTCCGTGACCTTTACCTGTTTGGCCCGAAGCGCTTTTGCGAATTCATCAGCATACCATCCGGCAGCATTGCCGATGGGAAGTTTCCACTGAAGGGCCCGAGGACTTTTAGCCACGTAGGTTCCCTTAAGACGGAAGCCTTCTAAGATTCGTGTACCCGATAACAAGACTTCAATTCCCAAAGAATTTTTCGAGCCCGCTTCAGTTCCCAAATCGCCTTTAAGGAAATTTTCAATACTAGGAGATTCCCACTTAAATCCAGACGTCGAATGAATTCTCGCGAGGGCGCAGTTCCATTGGTAATTAAAGCTCGAAGCAAGGGAGCCATAGCATTCTCGCATGTCGATGGTCGGGATTCCGTCAGCGTAACGAACGTGATCCAAGCGACGATCGGACGACAACAAAGTCATCGGCCCTCGAACCTCAGTAACGCCTTTGGCTTTAAGAGCCGCGGCCATTTCGGTCATTCGGTGAGGCGCTCCGGCATCGTACGAATCCATTTCAACCGTCGGATCACCATCGGAATAGATAACTAAACCAGAAGCGACACTGCCCGATTGAGCAAACGTGATGACGGTCTTGAATCGAAAGTCTTCACCGAGACGCTTTAAGGCGACGGCCGTCGTTATGACTTTCGTGATCGACGCGGGAATAAATGGCTTCGTGTCGTTTTGAACTCTGGCACTTGGCGCATCGGAAGTGAGACCAACCGAAATGTCTTTTGATTTGGTCAAAATGAATTCAACGTTCACCGGCGTTGGCTTCGGTTTTGGTTTCGGCTTAGCCGCTTGTTGAGGCGCTGGTGTGGTACCGCTCGCGGGTGCGTCGACCTTTGCATCACCTTCAGACTCTTGACTTGTCGGCTGAGTGACTAGAACTAGCTGATCCGACCCCAAATAAATCTGCGACGCTTCAACAAGCTCTCGATCGGCTAGCGGATTGGTAGACGTCTGAGGCGCACATGCAGAGACGCATAAGCCTAACGCCACAGACGAGGCTGTGAGCTGACTCAAAGAGCGAAAGGGAACATGAAATGGAAATCCCGCAACGGTGAACCGCATGGGCCCACCTCAGTCCAAGATCTGTTCCAGTTGACTGCTTTTTCCGAAAACCCATTTTGATGTGGTATTTCGATGAGTTGGAAAAACAAAACCCCGCCAATATTGAGCGGGGTCTGTCGCATATTTATCTAGTGGCTGCCAAAATCGGGCATATTTTGCTCTATGAGCCAGTTCGCGTACAAAGAACCCGAGTGAACGTCACGTTGGTGTAGTTGCCGGCACCGTCAGGGATTGGCACCCCTTTACTCCAGTTATCGTTGTTCCCTGGTCCCCAGGGAGAATCCGTCGGCTTCTGTGTACATGTGTGATCAACCCGAAGCGTGATCGGCGCATTCACACGGAAAGACGTATCCACGATGTTCGTGATCGAACCACCATTCAATGTCGCCAATGCGATACCAGATTCTACATCCGTGAAGGCTGCTCCCGAGACACGCGTCAGGCGAATTCGGTTACCGCCGTTTCTGAATCCAGGTGCAGCAGCTCGGCAGTTATAGGAGCCCGCAGGTAATGTGAAGGCGTTGGCTGCAAGTGTCGCCCCGATGTTTGCCGGGTCCGTGATTTGGTTCAGCTGACGTGTCGTCCAACCAGCATTACAAACACCGTTTTCCGTAGTAGCAGCGGCACTCACGCCCGATAGTACGTAACGCAAGCTGATCGTTTCGTTGCGTGTCGCCTGTGCTCCACGTCGGAAGTCGAAGCTGTAAGTCGCAGGATTAAATCCACCACCAAAATTTACCTTCGCGCCGGCTGCATATTGGAAAACACCAAGGACCTGAATATCAGGCGTTTTACAAGTTCCTGCACCAGTACACGTTGCGACCCAGGTAATGTCCCAGCGGAATGGACATGTTGGATCCGGAGCAACCGTTGAAAAGGTGTTACAGTTCGTTCCATCAATTCGAAATCCAGCAGTTGCAGTGGCCGCTGGATAAAGGACGTTGGGCCCCGTTTCAACAACGTTGAATGCAGAAGTAAATCCTGTAGCGCAAGCCGCTGTGGCTTCACGCAAACATCCCAGCGCGGTATCGTTCGACGTGTGATTGACTGTTTCAGTCCAATGAGCTGGCGAGTTGAGAGTTTCGATCAAGCGCGCTCGAATAGAATTCAAGTTTCCGACTTGTGAAGTCTTTTGTTGAGCGGCGAACATGTCGCTGATCATCGTTCCGATTCCTAATGCGATGATCGAAACGATGGCTGCAACGATAATGACTTCGATCAAGCCGAAGCCGCGTTCGTTTTTAATTATTTTATTTTATGTCGACCTCATATTTTTTAAGGTTATTTGT
>JAXMMN010000813.1:0-1395 GCA_034366485.1 Bdellovibrionales bacterium | reverse complement strand
GTCCATCATGGTTCGAACTATCGACAGTGTTCGATATTCTTGTGGTGACAGTGATGTTTGCGGCTTAACTTCCCCTGCTTTAAGTAACGCCTCCATCATCACGGGTATTTTGCGAAGTTCTTCTAAGCAACTTTTTAAAATGGGATCAAGTTTCTCGGTGCGCTGATCATCAAATGGCAATTGATATTGTCTCGCCCAGATGAGCATTGGTTGGTAAAACACCTCATTTCGTTGCGTGCGATCATTCAATCGACTTTGCAGTGACCCCGTAATATCGAGCTCTGGGATAGCTGCGAATATTGGAGACAATAGGTTCTTCACTTTTTGATGAATCTTTTCGTATTCCAAAATGTGTAGCTCGGGAATGTAACGCTCAATTCGCATCCCCCAATACCAATTCAAAGGTATTTCGATTCTTTCAGCCGAACGCTTCACAATCCACCTCTCTGACGAAGGTCCCATACAACGATCTGGCAAAAAAAGGCTGCCTGGACGCAAACACCAATTGCCGCCCTGTTGCCACTTCTTGATCTCTTTTCCGTAACGCTGCCAACCAGTGATTTGTTTTCGCTATTGAATGCAGTGGAAGTTGATCGCAAATCTGGCTTGTACACATGTAGCCGGACCTGCTTTCTTCCGCTGCCTTTGCAATAACTCACCCGAGGCACGCTGAGATAGGTGTATCTGAACAAATTGATCAGCTGATCACTGTCAGATCTAGGAACAAGCACTCCGATCTCGAAACTGCATTGCCCTGGTTCAACACCTGAAGTTTTAAGAAAATCTATGAGTCTCTTTACACGTGGATCACTTAATGGAAGTACAACATTTTTCGATGTGAAGATTTCGCGTAAGTAAAAATAGTCCTCGTTCCTGTTAAAACTGCCAGCATTCAATGCGAGCAGCATAGCGTTAGTAATGTGACGAAAACCAGGACTGAACGCTTTCTTCAAGTGAGTGGAATAACTCAAAACATCTGGATTCCACGCAGAGACTGACTCGAACCGACCGTACCCCGCGAGTACCCAGTAAATTCGATCAAACATCTCTCGATCAAAGCCAAACTGCTGAACGAGATTTGCACGATCGATAACGCCGTTGTGTGTGAATACACACACTAGTTTGAAAATATCGACTGGGATCAAATCCGCTATTTTCCTCGTCTTCGGCCATATGTCCTGAAATACAGGAAATTGAAGTACGCTTTGATCAAAGGGTGGTACCGCTTTGTTTAGCTCGTGTCCATAAATCATTCGCGCATGTGATTGACCTACAAATACACCTCGGGAATTTCCTCGTCTGACTGTCGATTTGTAGGTGTTGATGCTCGCAGCGCTCAACCACATTCGCAGCTCAAAAGACGGTAAACACTCACGCGGGATCAAGCCCCATAGG
>JAXMMN010000812.1:0-3707 GCA_034366485.1 Bdellovibrionales bacterium | reverse complement strand
CCACTTAATTGGCAGCATTTCTTTGAATTTTAAATTGTTATGCGAAGCAAGTATCAAGTGACGACCCTGCTTTGGTTGATTCAACACGCTCTTCCCCTCACGACATCCAATTTGAATCAGATTGTCGTTCCCACTTTGTTGTTACTTTTTTTGTATTGCTCCAGAAATCGAGACTTTGATGGCCTGTGATATCGCCGTGGCCAAACTTCGAGGCGTTCACACCGCCAAACGAAAATGGTTCGCGGGGCACTGGCACACCGACGTTGATTCCAACCATCCCCGTTGACGCTTCTCTTGCGACGCGATCGGCAAGCGGCCCACTACTTGTGAACACACTGCAAGCGTTGCCGTACTCGACGCCGTTCTCAATTTTCATCGCGGTCGTCAAATCGGGAACACGAACGATGCTCAAGATCGGACCAAAAAGCTCGATCTTTGCTGCTTCTGAATCTGGTTGCACGCGATCAAGAACCGTTGGCCCTAGCCAGTAGCCGCCCTCTTTTCCCTCGGGCGCTTTGGCCTTTCGACCATCTAGCAAGATTTTCGCGCCGGCTTTTTCCGCACGTGAAATCGCTTCCGTCAAAAACTCCACTTGAGACTTCGTGATCATGGCTCCCATTTCGGTGCCAAGTTTCAACGAACTCGCTCGGCGCAAGATTCGATCGATGTGCGGCTGAAGGGCGCTTTCATCTCCGACGGCCAATAGCACAGACGCCGCCATGCAACGCTGCCCAGCACAGCCAGTAAAAGAATCCGAGATTCCTGTACCACTGAGTTCGACGTTGGCATCCGGAAGAAGCACGATGTGATTTTTCGCCCCCCCCAGCGCCAGAACACGTTTTCCCAACGCAGTTCCACGTTGATAAACCAGCTTCGCAACCTTTGTTGATCCGACAAATCCGATCGCTTTCACCAGCGGATGGTCGATGATGGCCTCAACAACCGAAGACCCACCGTGAAGCACGGTGAAAAGTCCTTTTGGCAGTCCTGCCTCGGTCAACGCATCTGCAATGCGAGTCGCCGTCAAAGGAGTTTTATCCGATGGCTTCCAGACGTAAGCATTGCCAAGAGCCAAGGCGATTGGAATTGTCCACATCGGCACCATCGCCGGAAAATTAAACGGAGTGATATTGGCAATCACGCCAAGTGGTTCGCGACGGTACTCACAAGTAACGCCGCGAGAAATTTCCAACCGTCCACCGAGATCAAGATTTTGAATCGAAATTGCAAACTCTAGGACCTCAATCCCCTTCATCAAACCGGCGCGGCCCTCGTCCAAAGTTTTTCCGCATTCGGCACTCTTTAGAAAAGAGATCTCATCTAAATCGCGAAGTAGAATCTCGCGGAATCGAAATAGGACTTTGGCTCTTTCCTTGGCAGGAAGTTTCCCCCATTCAAGCTGAGCTTTTGAGGCCAAGTGAATCGCCTGATCAACCTGCGCGTGAGAAGCTTGAGACATCGTTCCGATTTTTCGTCCCGTGTGAGGAGAATGAACAGCTGTCTCCCCGGCTTCGCCTCGAAGCCATTCGCCTCCGATGAGGCAGTTTGCGACTGCTGGTTTCGAGAACACTTTTCTCTCGAGATCCGAACCATCGACGAGAGATCCGCTATTAAAATTACTCATGTCTAAAATCCCTTTAGGTATCGATAACGAGAAACAAAAACGTTAGGTTAAATTTTGATGGGTGTGAACGGAAACTAGGCGCATCAGCGACACGCTAATGCGCTGCGTTTGGCGGGCGAACTTCTAGCACTCGGAATTCTTAACTGACTTTCCACATTGCTCGACGCATGATGTGGCCGATATGTCCACGCCAGCCAACCTTCTCCAACTTCAACGAGGCACGAAACGATTTGGCATTCGTGCGCTTTTTGAGTCTGCTCAGTTTTCAATCAACGAAGGCGAACACGTCGGAGTCATCGGACCAAATGGCGCAGGTAAAACCACGCTTTTTAAAATTCTTGTTGGCCAGGAGTTCTTAGACGAAGGCGAAATCATTAAGTCCAATCGATTGAGAATCGGCTACCTCGAACAAGAGGCCCACGAACCGATTGATAAGTCGGCCGAAGAATTCCTAGCTGAATCTTGCTCGAAGCCACTTTGGGAGATCAAAGCCCTCGGACAGGATCTTGGACTCACCGATGCGCATTTCTCAAAGCCGTTTCACGAACTCAGCGGCGGTTACCGAATGCGCATGAAACTCTTGTCGCTTGTCGGCAAAGAACCGAACCTAATGCTGCTGGATGAACCAACGAACTTTCTTGATCTCGAGAGCGTCTTGGCACTTGAAAGGTTCCTGCAAAGCTACGAGGGCGCGTTCTTATTGATTTCCCACGACCGGGAGTTTTTACGTCGAACCACAGATCACACACTGGAAGTGGAACTCGGAGAAATCACAAAGTTCCCGGGCCACATCGACGACTACTTTGAGCAAAAAGCGCAGCTTCGCGAAATCTTAGAAGCACAAGCGGCGCATCAGGATGCGAAACGCAAAAAAGTTGAAGACTTCGTTGCTCGGTTCGGGGCGAAAGCCACCAAAGCAAAACAAGCGCAAAGCCGACTGAAGCAACTCGACAAAATGGAAAAGGTCGAAATCAAGGATCTTCCGGTCCGCGCTCGAATTCGAATTCCTCACCCTCACCACACGGGCAAGGAATCGCTTCGTTTAGAAAATGCGGTCCTCGGCTATGACGGAAATCCTATTTTACGAGATGTGACGATCCGACTTGAACGCGGGGTCCACCTAGGCGTTGTGGGCTACAACGGAGCAGGAAAATCCACTTTACTGAAAACTCTTGGCGGACGCCTTCCCTTGATTTCAGGCAAACGAGAACTTGGTTATCAAGTCTCGCTTTCTTATTTCGCTCAGCACGTGGCAGAAGATTTAGATCCCGGCGACACTGTTCGCCGAGCCCTTGAATCGAAAGCGCATCCCGATGTCACGAGCCAAGAGATCCTAAGCCTCGCAGGCTCACTGCTTTTCAGCGGCGACGCGGTCGATAAGCCAATTCGAGTTCTTTCCGGCGGTGAAAAATCGAGAGTTGCACTTGGCCAGATCTTGTTGAAGCGAAGTCCGCTTTTGCTGCTCGACGAACCGACGAACCATTTAGATTTCGACACAGTCGAAGCGATGACGGAAGCCCTCCGCGACTACCCTGGTACGGTCGTTGTCGTCAGCCACGATCGAAGCTTCATCGGACGAATTGCCACAAAGATTTTAGAGATTCGCGATGGTCGTGCAGAAATTTATCCTGGCACTTATGACGATTATCTTTGGAGTCTTGAAAAGGGAGCCCTCAAGGAGCTTCGTTCAAAACCGATCGACCCCAAGCCCGTTGACGTTAAATTCATCGACAATTCAACGGCAAAGTCCGAATCGCCAGCGAACAGTTCTCCTAAACTAGGGAAAGATCTGACCAAGCGATACGTCGCCGAGAGCAAAGAGCTGCAGCGTAAAATCGCAAAGCATGAAGCACAGCTAGAAAAGCTTCTTAATGAACAAATTCGATTGAATACACTTCTCAGCACCTTGGATGCGTCGGACAGCGGAAAGTCAACGTTGCTTCAGGACACCTCAACGAACCTCGCCGAAACCTTCCACGTTATTTCAAAAATTGAAAATGAACTCTTGGAAATGATGGAGTCATTGACGATCGCCGAGGACTACCTCTCTAAAAACCAATAATTTGTGGCTGACCGCAAATAA
>JAXMMN010000811.1:0-2583 GCA_034366485.1 Bdellovibrionales bacterium | reverse complement strand
GAAAGGGCGCCAAACACGAAAACAGATTCTCGATGCAGCCCTGGCGGTTGCATCGCGAGACGGGCTTTCTGGTTTGACGATCGGTGAGCTAGCGAAATCAGTCGGCATGTCCAAAAGTGGGCTGTTCGCCCATTTTCGACCAAAGACGCACTTGAACTTGCGGTGCTGCAGGCCGCAGTCGATCGATTTGTTTCGACTGTTTTCCTACCGGCATTTCAAAAGGCTCGAGGCGAACCACGCATCCATGCGCTCGTGGAAAACTGGCTAGGTTTTTTGAACGGCACTCTAGAAAACGATCGCGCAAAGCTCCCGGGAGGAAGTGTTCTCATCTCGGCATCCTTTGAACTCGATGATCGTCCAGGTCCAGCTCGTGATTTTGTTCAAAAAGCACAAAGAGATTTGATCACAAACATCGAGAAATCCGCGAGAATAGCGGTTGATGAGGGTCACTTTCGGGCGGATCTCGACTGCGAACAATTCGCGTGGTCGCTGTATTCGTTCGTCCTTGGCTACCACCATTTTTCTAGAATGCTGAACGATCCGAAGGCGGAGTTGCATTTGATGCGTTCAGTGAAAGGGCTGTTGAAAGTTGCGCGCGGCACGACAAGTGAGGCGACATCTGAAAAGTCGAAAAATGAAAAAGCGAAAACTGTAAGAAAAAAGAAAGCAAAAAAAACGCGCCGAACGGCGGCGTGAACACCAGGGGGATAGAAGTGGGTTCATTACACGGAATGTTTCTAGAGTCAGCGTCAGGCGCAGGCCTCGCAGGACTCTCGACAGGAGTTTGGGTAGCTGCTACCGCGCTGCTCGCTGTCGTGCTCGGATATGTCGGAGCTCCATTCTTCATTTGGACGATTGCGATTGCAGTTGTGCTTGTAGGATTCGGAGCACCTCCGGTTCTCCTAGCCGTTGGCGCATTGCTGCTAGTGATCTTCAACGTACCGGCGATCCGTCGAGTTTTAGTCTCGGGACTTGTCATGAAGGTTCTAAAGGGAATCATGCCGACAATTTCTGATACCGAAAGAATCGCACTTGAAGCCGGCACCGTCGGCGCAGAGGGCGAACTGTTTAGCGGTAGCCCCGACTTCAAAAAGCTCATGGCAGAACCTTATCCAAACATGACTCCCGAAGAACAAGCGTTCCTCAACGGTCCTGTCGACCGCTTATGTGAGGCGATTGACGATTGGGAAGTTTGGGAAGAGCGAGACATTTCCCCAGCTGCCTGGGAGATCATCAAAAAGGAACGCTTCCTCGGGATGATCATTCCGAAGGAATACGGCGGTCTTGGGTTTTCGGCTCTCGCACACTCGGAAGTCATCAAAAAGCTTTCTAGCCGCTCGATCCCCGCCTGTATCAGTGTCATGGTTCCAAACTCTCTTGGTCCTGCGGAACTGCTCATTCACTACGGAACAGACGAGCAAAAGAAGCGCATGCTTCCACGCCTAGCGACAGGAGAGGAAATTCCTTGTTTTGCTTTGACCGAACCTACTGCCGGTTCGGACGCAGGTTCGATCACTTCAGAGGGAACGCTGTTCAAAGGTGAAGACGGCAAGCTCTACATGAAGCTCAACTGGAACAAACGTTGGATCACGCTCGCCGCGATTTCCACGATTCTTGGTCTCGCGTTCCGATTGCGCGATCCACAAAATCTTCTCGGTAAAGGTGAAGATCTCGGCATCACCTGCGCCTTGATCCCTACAAAAACACCTGGCGTGATCGTGGGCCAACGACATGACCCACTTGGAACTCCGTTCTACAACTGTCCAACACAGGGTAAAGACGTTGTCGTCTCTGTCGATACGATTGTCGGTGGTCTCGAAGGCGCCGGCCGCGGCTGGCTGATGCTGATGGAGTGTCTTGCTGCCGGACGGGGCGTTTCGCTTCCAGCGCAATCTGCTGGCGGCACGGCACTGATCACACGGGTGATCAGCGCACACGCTTCGATTCGCAAACAATTTGGAATGCCAATTGGAATGATGGAAGGTGTTGAAGAACCGATCGCACGTATCGCAGGTTTCAACTACCTGCTCGAAGCGATGCGAAAGTACACTCTTGGCGCACTTGATAAAGGCATCAAGCCGGCGGTTACCACGGCGATGGCAAAGTACAACGCCACTGAAATCGGCCGCAAAGCCATCAATGATGGAATGGATGTCATCGGCGGCGCAGGGATTTCGCTTGGGCCTAAAAACCTGCTCGGGCACTTGTACATCGCAACTCCCATCGGCATCACTGTCGAAGGGGCGAACATTATGACTCGTACCTTGATCATTTTCGGCCAAGGCGCGATGCGTGCACATCCCTATGCCTACAAGGAAGTCGATGCGATCGGCCGTGGCGATCTCGTCGCGTTTGATGCAGCTTTCTGGGGACACATCGGCCACGTAACAAAAAATCTTTTCCGCGCCATCGTTCTCTCATGGACCCGTGGACTTTTAGCATTTAGCCCCGTCGGCGGATCGACCGCCCGGTACTATCGCAAGTTGTCGTGGGCATCTGCGACGTTTGCCATCATGGCAGATATCGCGATGGGCTCGCTCGGTGGAACGCTGAAAGCGCGACAAATGATCACCGGCCGCTTTG
>JAXMMN010000810.1:0-7048 GCA_034366485.1 Bdellovibrionales bacterium | reverse complement strand
GGAACATAATTGCTCTATGCGGATTTTCAAAAAGCTAAATACGATTGTAGCTCCAGCAGTTTGTTTTTCGATGCTCTTTATTCTCCACGCATCGTTCCGCTCGTCGGAGGCTGCGGCACAAACGCCGACACCGGCGGCGCCGAATTCTACAGCCAAGGCTGCTTCCACGCCAGCGAGCGCTCCAGCGCCCGGACCAGCCAATTCTGCTGCTGCTGTGCCTCAGAAAACGGAAATCAAAACGGAAACAGTGACAAGAGTGGTTGGTGAAGCGGGACCACGGATCGTGACCTCAAGAGAAGTCCGCATGAATGAAGCAATTGTACAGGTCTTGCAAGGGGCGCCCTCTTTAAAGCGCGTCTTGAGTTCAACAGACCCAAACTTTCCAAATCAAGTTCTGCGCGTACTTGACGAGTGGACCGTTTTTCTAGAGGCCGGGGAAATTGGTTCGAAGGCAACGGACAAGGCAGAGATTCAGCGTCTCGCGAAAGCCGTCATCGATGGATGGAAATCCAATCCTGATTGGGAAAAAATTGAGCCATCAGTTAACGAAATTCGGGAAATTGTCGAACGTAAACTTGTCGCGCAAAACCTTGAACGCTTGAAGAGCGACGCGTCGATTGTCAACGTCACGGATGCCGAAGCGCTGCAATATTATAAGAAAAACCGCCTTCGCTTTGGCAACATGCCGTTCGAAAACTTTAAAGACAATATCAAGTCAGCTCTTGTGAGGAGCCAAACAGAACGCCGCCTTTTTGAGTGGCGTTCTGTTTTACGTCGCAAGTACCGTGTGCGAAATTTCGTTGGAGCCTAAGTTGAGCGTCCGAATTTCCATGCTTGATTCGCTAGAAGGGTCGCATCAACTGACGCTTAAATCTGAGATCGCAGCGTCGGTCGCACTAGCAAAAAGTGAGGGAGAGGCTTGGGTTGGGTCGTGGAGCGAAGCTGCGATTCAATCAGAGCTTAAGCTTGGTTTCGCTCTCGTGGCTCTCGGGCAGGCTGATCACGAGTTACGTGGTTTCTTGCTCTTTCGCCCGCCTGGACCATTTTGGGAGATAATTTTACTTGTGACCCTTCCGTCGTTTCGCGCTCAAGGGGTCGCAAGAGATCTGATCGAGGCGCTTTTTAGACAGGCAGCTTTAGCGGGCACAAAAGACGGCGCGCCGCAGCGCCTGGCCGAAGCCGGGCCTGAAGTTGAATTGGGTTTGGAAGTACGGGCCGACAATCTCGCGGCCCTTCGGTGTTACAGGTTGTGCGGATTTATTGAGCAGGGGCGTCGCAAAGCCTACTATCCTGATGGCGTCGACGCTGTTTTAATGGCGGCGAAGAGGACTTAGCTCGGGAAGTTTGCCTTTCGCCTAGAGGTTTGCTATCACCAAAGCCGACAGATGGCCCGAAAGGCCATTTTTTTTTGGCTAAGGCCGGCTGGTTGTTTTTGGCCAAGGCCAACTTTGGCGGCCGCAGCGAGATGTGTGGCTGGATGTTTAGAACGGGATGTTTTTGAAATTCGATATTGTGAACGAAAATACTTTGGACGAAATTGAAAGCCCAGAGGATGGCGACGAAACTCCGATCGCCGATACCGAAGGCGAGTCGCACGGCGACCAATCGATCGGTTGGCGCGAAAAAGTTTTGAAAATGGCCACTGAAGTCGCGGGTCGTGAGGGCTGTGAGATTTATGATTTCGAGTTTGTGGGTTCCGGCGGCAGTCGAGCGCTTCGCGTCTACATCGATAAAATTGGCGAGGGCGGCGTTTCGATAGAGGATTGCAGCAATGTCTCGCGCGGATTGAATCTTCTTTTGGACGTCGACGATGTGATTCCGGGCGGAGCGTACAATCTTGAAGTTTCAAGTCCTGGCCTTGAACGATCGCTTCGTACGGCAGCCCATTACCGTCGAGCCATCGGTAAGCGCGTTCAGATCAAGGCGTTCGAATCGTTTACTGAGCTCAATCCTCAGCTTGAGGAGGGGCTACGCGCGAAACTCGGCAAGGCAAAGCAGCTTGAAGGGCTCGTGGTTGGAATCGAGAACGCAAACGGCGAAGAGTTCATTTCAGCGGGCGACGAAAAGTCGGCACGCATTGTCTTTGACGCTGAAAATGGCGGGCATGTGATTCGTGTGAAAGTGCCACTTGGCAAAATCACGAAGGCAAGTACCGTATTTATTTTTGAAAAACATGAGAAGAAGCAAGGTAAGTCATCGGAAAAAGGCGGCAAGGGCCACGGCAAACACAAGTAGAATTGTGGCTGTTGTAGCTTGAGGTGCGCGAAGAAGTGATTACTTAACTTTGGAACGTTTTGGTTTTGGAATTTAAGAAGTTTTTGAAGAAGTAAATGTATACGAACGTGAACTCTGCCCTTGTGGCGAATGAGCGTGAGTCAAGTACTCTGGAGGACCAGATGGCAGGCGATAATTTTTCAGACTTGAGCCGAATGATTGATGCGGTTTCGAAAGAAAAGAGCATTGATAAGCAACTCGTCATTGATGCGGTTATTCAAGGCATGCTGGTAGCTGCACGTAAGAAATACGGCACCTATCGTGAAATTGAAGCTCAATACAACGAAGACTCTGGCGAAGTTGAGCTCTACGAATTCAAAGAAGTTGTGATGCCAGAAGACTTCATCGATGAAGAGATCGAAATTAAACTCGACGAAGCTCGTGAGTTGAATCCCGATATTCAAGTCAATGACTCGATTGGGATTAAAATGGATGCGACCGAACTAGGTCGGATCGCCGCACAAACTGCGAAGCAGATCATCACGCAAAAAGTGCGCGATGCCGAGCGTGAAATCATCTACAACGAATTCGAACAGCGTCGAGGCGAAGTGGCGTCTGGTATCGCGCGACGTGTTGAGCGAGGAATGATCGTTGTTGATCTCGGTAAAACGGAAGCCTTTATTCCGCTGCGTGAACAAATCCCTGGCGAAGTTTATAAACCAGGTGACCGCGTTCAAGGCTACTTGCTTGATGTTCGTCAAACAACTCGTGGACCGCAAATCATCATGTCGCGCGCGTGCGAACAGTATTTAATTAAACTCTTCGAACAAGAAGTTCCTGAAATTTATGATGGAATCGTTCAGATCGTTGCTGCGGCTCGCGAGCCAGGAGCAAGAGCGAAAATCGCTGTTGTCTCGAAAGATCCAGCGGTTGACCCTGTTGGCGCTTGTGTCGGTATGAAGGGGAGCCGCGTTCAGCAGGTTGTCCAAGAACTGCGCGGAGAAAAAATCGATATCATTAACTGGGATGAGGATATTACGCGTTTTGCTTGTAATGCCCTTGCACCAGCGGAAATTTCGCGCGTGTTCGTCGATGAGGCGAACAAAGAAATGGAAATCGTCGTTCCAGATACGCAGCTCAGCCTTGCGATTGGTCGAAAAGGACAAAACGTCCGTTTGGCTTCCAAAATCACGACCTGGAAACTGGATATCTTGAGTGAATCATCAGCTGCACAAAAGACAGCGGACGCGATTTTCAATCTCTTGCTGCTTCCAGGTATGAGCGAGACGATGGCGCAAAACGTGTTCCAGTCAGGATTTGGAAGCTTCCAATCTTTGGCGGAAGCGAAATCCACGGACGTCATGGCAATCCCTGGATACGACTCGCCAGAAGCAGCTGAGAAGTTGATTGCTGACGCAAAGGGCTTGGTTGAGAAGTATAAAAAAGAAGGTCTTCCAGTGCCAGCAGCGCCCGTGAAGATCCAGGCCGTGACTCCAGTTGGCAGTGCGAAGTCGCAAGCTGACGAACGTCTGCGAGCTGAATTGGCAGCATTGAATCAACAAGAAACACATGCAGATTCTAGCGGGGCTGCGGCTCCTGAGAATGCAGAGTAAGACGGTAAGTCATACGAAACGAGAATGAACGAGTGGTACAAGTGGAAGGACGCACAGTGAAGGTTTTCGAATTTGCCAAAGAGATCGGCATGGAGACGCTGGCACTTATGGATAAAATCCGTGAGTGGAAGCTTCCCGTTCGAAGTCACATGGCGGATCTCGACAGCGAAATGCTCGAAGAAATTCGAACAAAGCTTCGCGGAGATTCTGAATCAGCCGGATCGAATGCCAAGAAGGCGACGAAAAAGGTTGCGAAGAAAGCGACTTCAGAAGGCGCAGACGCCGATGAAGTTGCAGCGAAGGCAAGAACCACGGCAAAAACGGCCGGGGCTGCTGTAAAAAAAGTAGCAGCGAAGACAACGACGAAATCTGCAAAAGCAGATTCATCAGCACCCGCAGCGGCGACCACGGCCAAAAAAGCGGGAATCGTTGTTAAAAAAGCGGCGGCAAAAGTCGTTGTTCGCAAAAAGACAGAAGGTGACGACGTTGAGGAAAATCTTCTCGACGATCCGCAATCAGCGGATGTCGCTGAAACTGATTTGGCAACCGACCACGCACAATCGGCTGGACCTGAAGCCGGTGCAGAAAATCTTGGTACGGCGGTTACTGATCCAGGCGACTTTGACCAAGTAGAACCAGATGTCGTTGTGGCACCTCAAACTGCCGCACCGGCGGCGCAAGCGACAGCACCAACTTCATTGGAACCAGCATCGACGGGCGGAGATACTATTTCTATTGAGCCAGCGACAGGTGAAGCTGTCGGTGGACCGGCGGCTCCAGCGAGGAAACGTGAAGTCGTAATGACGGCTCATGGGCCTCAGAGTGGCATTCGATCTGAACCGCGTCGGAATATCGTCGGCCGTATGGACCTCTCGAGGGTTCAAGCACCGGCGGGACCTCGTCCGCAGCCAGCAGGAGCAGGCGGATATCAAGGTGGCGGACCACGACCAGTAGGCTTCCAAAGCGGTGGCGGACCGCGTCCTGTTGGAACAGGTTTTGGCAGTGGTGGAGTCGGCGGAGCGCGCCCACTTCGCGCGGGCTTTGTGTCGGCGCCGACCATGCCATCAGCGGGTGGGAATCCGTTTGATGACATGCTTGATAAAAAGAAATTTGAAGTAAAACGCGAAAAGCGAGTCGGAGCTGGTGGAGCGGCAACGAAGGAAGAAGAAGTTGCCGCGTTCTCTTCGACAGAATTCCGCAAACGCGAAATGGTATTCCAGCCAAAAAAGAAAAAGGGAATGCTTTCTCGTGCGGGGCTATCAACTCAGAAAACAACGCCACGTGCTTCGAAACGTGTCGTAAAAGTTAATCAGACAATGAAAGTTTCTGATCTTGCGCAAGAAATGGGCTTAAAAGCCGCGCAGATCACAAAAACTTTGATGACCAAGGTGTGATGGCAACGATGTCGACAGATCTCGACTTCGATACCATTGCTCTCATCGTTCCTGAATTTGGATTCGAAGCACAAAACGTGCACGAGTCCGTAGAGGAAATGATCGAATCGACTGCGTTTGGGAAACTGGATGCTTCGCGAATCGTTCGTCCACCGGTTGTCACCATCATGGGGCACGTCGATCACGGGAAAACATCACTTTTGGATGCTATTCGCAAAGCGAAAGTTGCCGAGGGTGAAGCCGGAGGAATCACACAGCACATCGGTGCTTATCAGGTGACGACAGACGGCGGTCGCGTGATTACATTCATCGATACTCCGGGCCACGAAGCCTTCACGGCCATGCGTGCTCGCGGTGCAAACGTCACGGACATCGTGGTCATTGTTGTTGCCGCAGATGACGGCGTGATGCCGCAAACAGCGGAAGCGATCAATCATGCGAAAGCAGCCGGTGTACCGATCATTGTTGCTATCAACAAGATGGATAAGCCGGGTGCTAACCCCGACAAGATCAAACAACAGATGACTGAGTTCGAACTTGTCCCGGAAGAATGGGGCGGAACCACGATCTACGCACCGGTGTCGGCGCTTAAGAAGGAAGGTTTGTCGGAGCTCCTTGATCATATTTCGCTGATCGCGGAAGTCGAAGAGCTAGATGCAAACCTCGAGCGTTCGGCAACAGGTGTTGTCATCGAGTCGCGCATGGATAAAGGCCGTGGACCAGTTGCCACACTTTTAGTTCAAGACGGAACGTTGAAAGTCGGTCAGTCGATCGTTGTTGGCGCTGTTCCTGGACGAGTTCGATCGTTGATCAATGATCGCGGCGAACGTGTTCAAGAAGCTGGCCCAAGCTGCCCAGTTGAAATCCTTGGTCTGAACGCAGTTGCCAATGCCGGCGACCGCTTTGACATCGTTCAATCGGACGAAGATGCGGTTCGGATTGCTGGAGTCCGCAAGCAGGCCTTCGATGACGCTAACAAAGGAACGAAAGTTTCGATGGAAGCAATTTTCGATAAGCTGAAAGCTGGCGCTGTAAAAGAATTCCCAATTATTTTGAAGTCGGACGTTGCTGGATCTGCGGAAGCGATCAAGGGAATGTTTGAAAAGCTCGCCTCAAGCGAAGTGAAGTTGAAGCTCGTGCACAGTGCGGTCGGCGGAATCAATGAATCAGACGTACTTTTGGCTTCGACGGCCAATGGGATCGTTGTTGGATTCAACGTTCGCCCCGACGGTGGCGCTCAAGCTCAAGCGAAACGCCTTGGCGTTGAGATTAAGCTCTACACGATTGTTTACGAGTTAATGGATGATATGAAGAAGGCCCTCTCGGGACTTCTCACTCCAGAGTCGAAAGAAACTCAACTTGGCCGTGCCGAAGTTCGAAACATCTTCAACGCACCAAAAGTTGGTACGATTGCCGGTTGTTCGGTCGTCGATGGAAAAATCGTTCGCTCTGCTCAGGTTCGCCTCGTTCGCGATGGAAAAATCATCTACACGGGTCGACTCGGCAGCTTGAAGAGGTTTAAGGACGACGCCAAAGAAGTCGCACAAGGTTATGAGTGCGGTATGAGCATCGAAAATTACAACGATCTCAAAGTTGGCGATGTGATTGAAGCGTTCCAGATGGAATCGATTGCGCGTGAGTTCTAAATGAGCTCTGGCGGTCAGGATCATGATGTACGAGTGTCGCGGGTGGCGAAAACCCTCCGCGACATTATTGCCAATCGGATCATCAGAGGTCTTGGCGACGTGCCAAGGGGACCGGTCACGATCACTCGCGTGGATGTGACTCGGGATTTCAAAATCGCCAAGGTCTATGTTTCGATTTTTA
>JAXMMN010000809.1:0-1421 GCA_034366485.1 Bdellovibrionales bacterium | reverse complement strand
ATGGAGTTGAGGCGCGCAAGATCGGCCTGTGCAAAGTCGTCGATTTGGTAGGCCGCTTTTCCGCGATTGTACGAACCCTTCAACGCAACTCTTTCGTGTTTAACGAAGCTGACTGAGAGACCGTTTTTAGCGAAGAACTGTCGGCTGTCAGCGAGAAGTGCTGCGGTTTTCATTGCGTCTGCTTTCCAAACCGGAAGACACACACGCACATTTTCGGTCTCTTTCGCTTCTGCGAAGTTCGTTAGGCCTGCTCCAACAAGCGCCAGTCCCATGAATGCGACCGATTGAATTCCGAATTTAGAAATTGGCTGCATGAGCCCTCCGCTAGTTGGCGCTTATAGAGTTTTCGAAATGACCACCTATAGGCTACCTGCTTGCTTTGGCTCATGCAAGACTGTTGGTGGCAGCGGAGAGCTAGACCCTCAGGGGAACGATCGTCCTATAATGAGACGCGCCCCCGACTGACGTCTTGGTCGCCCTACGCCGCCCACCTTGGGAGTGATATTATTAAGTGGTGAATAATCGTACCCCTACTATTGCAGGTCTGCTTGCGTGCGCTCTCCACTGTTTGCTTTGTCTGCAATGGTCGGCGGCGCACGGCCACCCAGTACAAGACGATCGCTCCATCGACGCCGAGCGCCGACAAAAGGAAATCGAATTAAATCGATCTGATTTAGATTTTCGCCTATCAGGCCTTGATGGACGAAGCTATTCGCTTTCGAGTTTTATTAATTTTAAAGAAGTAACTTTCGTTTCTGTTTCAGAAAAATGTGATTCAACTGAAATCATCGACTGGGTCGAACGCCAACCTATTTCGAAATCGCGTAAGTTTGTTTTGATCGACTCTGGATTGGCGGTCGATCGACCAAAATATGTGGACCAATGGAAGGCTGAAAAACGGAAATCTCTGCTTCTTTGGGATTCCCTACAGATTCTTTCTCTTCGCCTGGGATTTACCACACCCGGAGATTTTTTTTCGGTTTCTCCCAAGGACGGAAAACTGCTGTCGACCGGTAATGCCTCAAAACTACTTGGCCTCAAAGCGGAGCACAAAATCGCGGATTGCTCAGAGCCTCCTCATCGCGGACTTTCACCTAACTTTTCGAGCGCGGAATTTTCAGAGCAGTTTGCAAAGCCATTTATCAATGCGTGCGTTCGATGTCACAGCTATTCCGAACAGCTCGATTACTTCAAAACTTTGAAAGACGTCCACGGCTGGCAGGCGATGAGCCGCAAAACAATGGAAATCGGGAGAATGCCCAGTGGATACGAGCCCAATCCACATGGCGAAAGTATTTTGAATTACTCACTCAAAGATTTACAGCTTGTTTATCGCTACCTTCGAGAAAGACGAACAAGCGACAAAAACCAAGAAAAGATTTATGAAAATATCTATCGGGATGAAATTGAAAACCAAATCG
>JAXMMN010000808.1:0-1220 GCA_034366485.1 Bdellovibrionales bacterium | reverse complement strand
CAGTCAGCGGAGCTGCGGCCGACTGAAGCTTCGCAGGTATAGAAACACGAACGACTCCATTTGATCGTCCAATTGAAATTTGATCAGCGGCCGTCGAGGCATTATTCTCTTTCAAGTTGAACCGAATGATTCCAGCTGCTCCATCTTTCGTCAGCGACACAGTCTTAACAGCCGCATCGTCGAACCGGAATAATTGACGACGACCATCAATACCGAAGTCTGCGCCCGGAACATGAATTTCGACGGTCCCTGCCTCAGGCGCGGAGATTGTCGCATCGGTGCCTTCAAAGTCAGCCTGCACGGCCGCGGTGATGGCAATTTCTTCTGCCTCCCGCTTCAAATTAACGTCTGCGGCTTCGGCGTAGAACCCGCCAAGAAAAAATGCGGCTCCAACTAAGACGCCGAGCAAACCGAGGTTCACGACTTTACCTGACTTTTTGAACTTAGACATGGAGGCTCCTACTTCAACTGCTCGACACGTTCAGAAGGCGAGATAATATCAGTCAGACGAACGCCAAACTTTTCGTTTACAACAACCGCTTCACCACGCGCGACCAGCTTATCGTTAACCAACACTTCCATTGGCTCACCGGCTAGTTTCGCAAGTTCGATGACACTGCCCTGGCCAAGGTTCAATAGATCGCTGACTAACATGCGTGTTCGGCCAAGCTCGACCGTGACCTTCAGTGGGATATCAAGAATCAAATCAAGATTGCGATCATTCTTGCGAAGCTCCGTCACCGATGCGCCGCCTGAAGCCGCGTCGGCCTCCATCAGATTCGTGACATTGTTTTTATCGTCTGCCATTGCCGTCTCCTTTGCCACGTCCGCTGGGTCCATTGTTCAATTGGACCGCGATCGATCCGTGATTGATGCCGTAGTACCCTTGGAATTTTGGAACACCTTCAATTAGTACATCAAACTCTCCGCTGGAGTCTTGATCCAGCGGAATCACATCTCCTGGACGAAGGTTCATAAGCTCGTTCAATGTGATTTCGGTTTCACCGAGATTCACTTTCACGTCGACTTCTGTGTGCAGAAGCTGCTTCTGAATAATTCCGGCCCAGATCTTTTTGTCTGCCTGATCGCTTTCAACCTGGAAGCCACTTGAAAGCTTTTGCTTGATGGGTTCGATCGTTGCGTAAGGAATGACGAGCGTGATCGTGCCGTTTGCATTTTCCAGTTCAACGTCAAAAGTAGATGCAATGACCACGTCTGTA
>JAXMMN010000807.1:0-2620 GCA_034366485.1 Bdellovibrionales bacterium | reverse complement strand
GACAGACTGGTAGCTAGAAACGCGAACGAAATCGAGTCCGTACTTGTCCGACAACGGTTTTAGCGCGACGACCAATTGAATCGTTGAACAGTTCGGGTTCGCAATAATTTGTGCTGAAGCGCCAGGCGCTTCGCCAACTTTCAGTTTTGGCAATAGATGGCCGTTGACCTCCGGAACCGATAGCTGGATGTCAGAACGCATGCGAAACGCGCCCGAGTTATCGATGGCGATGGCGCCAGACTTGATGGCCTTTGGTGCCCAATCGAGCGAAATGTCGTCGCCACTGGAGAAGAAAACAATGTCGAGGCCCTCGAAGCAGCCCTCTGATAAAGTTGTGACCTCGAATTCACGATCGTGGACTTTTCGTTTCAGGCCCTTTGAAGCGTCGCTGGCAAAAAGCCGCAAGTCGCCCAGTGGAAACTCTCTCTCGGCCAATAGTAAGAGAAAAGTTTCGCCGACAACGCCTGTTGCGCCGACGACTCCCACATTGATTCCGTTGGTGACTGCTTTGGTGGACGAAGTTTTATTTCCGGTCATTTCCGTTGTCTCCTGTTTCTTCGACGACTTCGTGAAGGTCATCGCCCTCGGCGGTCAGCGCCGCTTCCATTGCCGCTCGGCGCTTGGGCTTTCGGCCCCAGCCTAGGATTCCGAAAACAGCTCCAAGAAGTGCATAGGTCATAAACAAAATAAAGAGCATGACTTCAGGTCGAATTGCGATCAGCGCCAAGGCGCCGACGCCGAGAACGAGATACCAAAATGGCAGACGTTCGCGAAGATCGAGATCCTTGAAGCTGCGATAGCGAAAATTGGAAACCATGACGAACGCCAAAAGCACTGTCATTGTCAGAAGGAGAACCGACTGCTGAGGGTCCCAGCCGAGATCGTTCCACGCAAGAACAGACGAGGCGACGATGCCAGCCGCCATAGGAATGGGCAGGCCTTGAAAATAGGCCTTTTCAATGACGCTCGCCTGCACGTTGAAGCGCGCCAATCGAAGGGCGCCGCAGGCTGTGAAAAGAAAAGAAACCAGCCAACCGAGGCGACCAAATGGCTGAAGCGCCCATAGGTACAACAGAACTCCGGGCGCAACACCGAAACTGACGAGATCGCAAAGCGAGTCGTATTCGGCGCCGAACTTTGAGGTTGAATGAGTCATTCGAGCAACGCGACCGTCAAGCAAGTCGAAAACCGCGGCACCCACGATGGCGTAAGTGGCCCACACAT
Organism: Bdellovibrionales bacterium; assembly: GCA_034366485.1. GTDB lineage: Bacteria > Bdellovibrionota > Bdellovibrionia > Bdellovibrionales > JAMPXM01. The sequence continues at coordinate 1,396 of JAXMMN010000807.1, read as the reverse complement.
ACTCGCCACGAATCGCGTAGATCAATGCAAAGAAACCAAAAAACATGTTTAGCGTCGTGATCAAATTTGGCAGCACGTAAATGTGCATGCCCATTCTTTGTCGGAGGCGACGGGCTCGGCCGATTCGTTCTTCTGGGGTGCGAGCTTCAGATTGCGCTTCTGGTTCCATCAGACGAATCCTCCGTAGAGATAAAAGAGTGCCGTGAGGCCAATCGCGCTCAGCACGGGGCAGGTGAGATTGTCGTCCAATTTACCAATGGGAATCAATTCGGTCGCGGCACCGATGACTCCTGAAATCGGAGCCACAATCAGAAGGCGTTCAGTCATAATGCCGTTCAAGTAATAGTAAGTTCCCGCGATCGCTGAACATGCGAAAAATGCGGCCAGTGTGCCTTGCAATGTTTTGTTGCCAAGGATGCGGTCGCGCCCAAACCGAATGCCGACGTAGCTTGCAAGAGGGTCGCCGATCGCCAAAAACAGAAGGCTCAGCGTGATCACGTGACGTTCAAAAAACGCGAGCAGAATAATTCCGCCGAGAAGTAGATACGAAAGTCCCGAGAACGCTTTTGATTCGTGCTGTCGCATGACGGGACCGAAGATCTTCATTGTCGCTTGATTCAACTTTGGTCGTGACTGACGAAGCCAATCGAGCGGAAAGAAAAATCCAGCCAACGCAAGAATGATCCACCAGCTCTGGCTTGTGCCAAAGTAGTGGTAGATTAAAATCATCCCGATAATTCCGGTGAAGTGCCAGATTTTGCGGGCGAGGTGAAGGTCACTTTTTGAACGAAGTTTCATAGGCGCGCGCTGAAGCTAACGAAGGCGGTCGCTTGCGACAAGGAGCGATGCTAGTGGGCGGCCCATGGGTGACACTGTGCGATATTCTTAGACAGTGCTCGGCGGCATGACGGAAGCACCGAAACCCAGCTGATGCTGGAAGTGTAAACCAATGAAAATACACAGCTATTTGCTCTTTTTGGAGACATGGTTTTTGCTACGTTCTTTGCGCTGCCCAAATTTAAGCGCAAATCGGGTTCATTAAGAGTCGAAGAACCAAACGAAATTCAAACAGTTAGGCTCTTCTCTAGCCCGATTATTGCTCCGTAAAGTGACGTGATCGGTAAATCTCGCGGCTTTCTGATTCTAACTTTTTTCGTTCTGCTGGCTCTGCCATGCGTGGGATTTGCTGCGCCATCTTCGGAATCACGTTGGAAGCACGGTTACACGGACGATGTGCGTGCCGAGCGCCAACAAGTTGTTCGCGATCTGGTGTGGGTGGTTCGCCCCTTTGAGGGCGCGATTCTTCACGACCGCATTTTCAATCAAGCGCTCAGCAAAGAGTTTCGAGAGCGATACGAGCAGCGCTTTGGCCAAACTGAAATTGAGCGGGTGGCAT
>JAXMMN010000806.1:0-5657 GCA_034366485.1 Bdellovibrionales bacterium | reverse complement strand
CTGTCACTTCGCGACCTTTGTTTTCAGGGAACGCGGCATTGTCGTGAAACTTAATGCCTTTTTTGATTTTGAACGTGTAGGTGAGGCCGTCTTTCGAAATCTCTGGCATTGCTTCTGCCAGTGCCGGTTGCAGCGTGAAAGGGCGCTTCAAATAGTTGTAAGCCAAGAGGCCTTCGTACATTTGCGCGATCACAGTGGCAGAGTATTGGTCGTTGGCACTTGCTGGGTCCAAGCCTTTGACGTTGGCACGAAGAACCAGGTTCAGAGTGTTGTCATTTTCGTCGAAGCGTTTTTTTGTACAGCCTGTGATCGCAAGCGCGACAGCCACGGCACCAGCGAGCAGCACTTGCACAAAAGTGGCAGACTGCGAGCGTGGACGAAACTGGCGAACTGGTGTTTGGCTATTCGAGATGTGTTGGTTCATATACTCCCCTGAAATTCCCGTTAATCCACGCACTCGGCGCTTGGCATGAGCGTGTGGGCCGAAACGGTCTAAAGGTATGGGGAATTCTTGTCAAACCGCGGTCAGACAGGCTTCCGCGGCGCAAGGTGCCCCACGGCTTCGAGGGCTTCTGCCAGGTGCCAGGGGGATTTTAGAAGAGCTGAGGCGCCGGCTTCGACCAGCTTTTCTGCAGCGCAGTAACCATATTCGCAGGCGAGGGCATGAACACCGGCGGCTCGGGCGGCGCCCATATCCGGAAGCCCGTCGCCCACCATCACCGTGTTTTCCGGCCGCACATTGGCAGCACCCATCACTTCGAAAAGCGGAAGCGGGTGAGGCTTTCGCTCGGGCAAAGAGTCGGCGCCAAAGACTTTCACCCATGGATAGCTATCAAGTTGCAGTTTGATGAGGGATTCGAGTGCGAGATCCTCGTACTTGTTGGTGACGATTGCGACTTTGGAATTCGTTGTGCTTAAAAATTCGTGCACTCCAGAAAACACAGTGGTCTTGGAGATCAGATTCTTTCGGTAGATTTTGTAAAACTCGCGATCGAGTTTCGCTATTTCACTTTCCTGCCCGATGAGATCTGGAAAGCAACTGTACAGCAGCTGCCTCAGTCCCTCGCCGATCGCCGCGACAATTTCGGCCTCGGGAAGCGGCAAGCGGCCGCGCTGGACGAGTACTTTGTTGGTTGTTTCCACGATGTCTGGTGCGGAATCAATCAAGGTTCCGTCGAGATCAAAAATGACGAGTTTTATTTCAGCCATACAGAATCCAAAAAAGAGGACACGGTTTCTTCGTACTCAGCTTCAAAGCGTTTGAGCAGATCCAGATGTCCCCCTTCTGGAAATGATTTGCAACTGAGAGCGATCTGCGGCGCGTGCCTAAAGAACAAATCAATTGCCTCGGGCGAAACTAAAATATCTTTTTCTCCACGCAGCGACAGCACGGGGAGGCCTTCTGGCAGCTTGGCTAGGTGCGTGGGCAGTTTGCGCTGAAATGTCGGCCCATACCATAGCATTGAAGCTGCAGTGAGGGCGAAAGCGGCCGGTCGATGCATTTTAAAATGGTGACGAAAAAGTTTATTCACGCATTCAAAGATATTGAGAAATGGCCCACCGTCGCAGATCCACGCGTGAATGTTTTGAGGGTTTTCTGAAAGCGCGACCATCGCCGAATTAGATGGCATCGAGTGAGTGTACAGAATTTTCGGACCATCGACACTTTTTAGAACTCGCGCCACCTGATTGGTCCACACACGACCAAACCCGCCGATATGATCCGCCGTCAATGGCGGCGTCACATGAAATTCGACTTTGTTGTAAAGGAGTGGGAACCAGACGGCGTCATAGCCCAATTTGTGAACCAACTGAATACTGCGATTAAGGGTCATTCGATTGCCACCAAATTGATGGACAAAAATGACGGTGGCTCGTTTGCCGTGGGTCTTGTGCGGAGACGGCAAGTGATGCCAGGTCCAATGGTGGCTCATGCCCTAAAGTACCTCCTGCAATTTTGAAATGCACCGCATTTCAAGTCCGAAGAAGGTACGTCTTCGTTACTGCATCGAGTAGCCGAGGATCACTGTTGAACCGCCGACGCTTTGGCATTCGGATAGTGCGGGAGTTGCGAAGTCGTGGACGCTGGTTCTGCAGCGATAGATGGGTATACGAACAGCGCCCGAGGCAGGTGTGCTTGGGTTCGAGAAAAGATAGCCGCCCGATCCTTCAAAGGTATCGGTGCCAACGTCACACGTGGGTGACGTCGTGATGTAGTGTTTGCCTCTTGCGGCGCTGTAGCAGCGATACACTTTTGTAAGCCCTGTCGGAGCGACAGAATCAAGCGAACGTCCTAAGTCTTGAGTAGCCGCGAGATGCACAGTGCTGAAACCCACTCCTTCCAAAATATAGCCAGCGTTGGGTCCTTCTGTTTTGTCGAGGCTGAAAAGGTGATCGACAAATGTCGGATGGTAGCTTCTAACGATCATCGATAGACCGTACATTTGATTTTGGGCTCCTGCAGTTTGGCTTTCATGAAAGCGATAATCAAGTTTTGTAGGATCAGCTGGGCGATAGCTTGAAGTGTAAATCCCGCACGAGACGTTGACGGGTTCGCCTGTTGTCGGGTTGTAAGTAGCGCTGTGCTGCCAAGTTGGCGTTCCGTTGACCAGCTGACACGAGTACATAAGGACTCCCGCATTGCCATTGGTCGAAGAGGCCATAGCGGAACTGCCGACCGTTGTGCGTGGCAGTGAACCAGCACAGAGGTAGCTGCGTTTTTCTGGGGAACCTGCGAAGTCAGCTCGATAAGAAGTGTCTTGAACCATCCACGTGACGGTCGTGGAAGCTGCGCAAGAAGCTGTCGAAGGGGCTGGCGTTGGCGATGCGCCAGGAGTCGGGGTTGGCGTTGGAGTAGGCAGCGAACCTGGAGTTCCGCCGATGGGCGTTCCAGCTGCAGGTTGAAGCCCACTTGTTCCGTTGGAAGCGTTTGAGGTTTTTCCGTTTTCAACCGGAACTTGTGGAGCGCATGCCGAAAAAGCTGTGGAAAAAGTGATAGCCAACAAGATTTTGATCTTCGCATCAATCTGAGACATCGCTACCCCCCGGTACGGTCCACGGCGTGGACGGGGTATGAGAGAGCAAGCCAGATGCCTTCCCAGCTGTGCGACAACCGGGAAAGATGACGGAAACTCCTTACATCTGATCAACAGTACGACACCGTCGCCAAGGCCAAGCGTCGCCCTCCCCAAATCTTTCCGCGCCACTGCACGGAAAGCAGCGTAGCCCGGAGGGCGAAGCGTCGCCCCTAATGCTCGTGGCGCTCGGGCCAGAGCGTGCGCCAGTCAGTCGCGGGCGCCGTGGTTCCGGCTTGTGTCGAGCTGTTCAAGGCAGCCAGTGTTCGCGTCGAAACAACAGTTTGTTCAAGCGCCGTTTCGGACAACACCTTACCGCACGCTTCGATGATCGATTCGCTATCCAGGTGATGATATTTGTAAATCTCACTTGGACGGCCGCACTTCGAGTGCTTTCGAACGGCCAAAGACTCTTGGCGAATACCTAGGGCCGAACCAATGTTGTCGAGAAGACCCGGTTCTCCGTCGTGAACCGAAACGCACGGAACGCGTCGACCGGCAATCACCGCCAATTCGATGTTGAGGTCTCCACCTTCGCTCGCCGGAACGATATGCAGATTTGCATTCAATCCTAGGCGCTGCTTCAGAAGTGAGTACTCGTTTTCGTGAGCTTGAACTCCCAGCAAGAGATCGGTGCAAGTCACAACGATGACGTTCGCGTAGATTCCTCGCCGCAAAAGTGCGTCGCTCGCCTTAAGCGCCTCGGTCGTCAAGCTTCCAAGCGCAAAAATGTTCACGACGTTGTCACCCGGCTCGTAGCCAGCGTAACCGCGGTAATCGACGAGGTAGTAAGCTCCTGCCAAAACGTCGTGGCGAATGGCTTCGAAGATTTCTTCATCTGCCATTGCTTCCGACTGAGATTCGTCAACGGCTCCGGGCATTTCAAAACCGGCAGCGTGCAAAAGCATTGAAGGATCTTTCTTGAAGCGCAGCTGACGCTTTAAGTTTTGTAGGAAGTGTTTCTGCTCCGCACCGCGTGTAACGCCGCGAATGACGACGCCTGTGCGACCAGCATTGTTGCCAGTCATGTGGCGCTTAATCGCATCGGACATGATCCAATCAAGTTCTTGGCAGAAAAACGGTTCCCACGTGATCTGATTCGGAATTTGGAAATCCGATTTCCAGCCGTGTTGCGCGCCTTCGGGCGAAAGCGTGACACCGGCAGGGGTGCCGACACAGATGAAGGAAGACTTCCAATACAGGTTATAGAAAAACTGATCGTGCGCGCGCTTGATGAAGAAGTCATAGACGGTCATCAGCGGCAAGATCGGGATCCCCAGAAACTCGCGAATTTTTCCATAGGATCCAACGCAAGACATGACATTGCTTTCGGCAATTTCAAAGCGAATGAATCGATCCGAATTGTCTTCGCCGGGAACGAGATCTGGAAGCTTGCGATCTTTCACGCCAAGCTCAGTTTCAACATCGGTGACAACGGGCGCACCGAAGATTTTCCCGTCCATGGCCGGATTCAAGTTCGTCGACGTACCGACATCGGGTGCCATCGTAACGAAAAGTTCTGCGGGCGTACGCCATGGCAATTCTTCTGGTGGAAGAGGTTTCTGGTTTTTTTCGTCAGCATTGACCGCTTGACCCGGAAGTTGCGCGTTTGCGATGCGAGTCAGTTTCGCTGTCAGCTGGCCGAGCATCCACTGAGTGTGTGGGTACTGCGCCATTTTAAGCGAAATTCCCATAGCGACTGGGATCTCGCCATTTTTTTCCATTCTCTCCTGGAACTGATTCCAGTTTCGATCGCGAAGTTCGTAGTGAGCTTTGATCTGCGAATATAGCTCTTCGCCTCTGAGCTTCAGATAGGCAGCCTCTGGAGTTCCATCGGCGAAACTTTCGAAATAGCGATCTGGTGCGAAACCAGCAGCGCCTGCGCCCTTTTTGTCGAACGAAAGTTCTTGTGCGATTCGTAGTGAATCGATTTCCGCTTGGTCCGGCAGGGATGAGTGGTTGCCAGGTGCCGCAGCATCTTCTAGCCCCCAGCCTTTCAGAGTGTGAGCAACAATCATCGTCGGCTTCCGCGGATTTTCTTTCGATTTCAACATCGCATTCGTCAATGCGATGATGTCATGTCCGCCGAGATCGCGGAACGCCCAGTAAAGCTCTTGGTCGTTCACGTTAGCCAAAAAATCTTTTAACTGTGGGTGCGACTTCAAAAGTCCTTCACGGAGGGCAGGGTAGTCCTTCACCAAAAGCAGTGCTTGGAATTCGTAGTCCTGCAATTCGTTTTCGAGGAAATTTTTAAAAGCTTCTCCGCCTTTTCGCTTAAAAAGCTCTAGGCGTTTGTGACCGTGCTGAACCTGAATCACGTCCCAGCCGTTGGCGACCATCGTGCGTTCGATTCGCTTGTCGTCAGTGCCATTCATGATGTCTTTGTTCGTGATCCGGTGACCATCAAGAGATTGGCGATTGTAATCGACAATCCAGGTGAGGTTTCCAAGTTCACGTTCCGCGAAATCGGGAATAGCTTCGAAGAGACTTCCTTCGCGGAATTCGGAATCGCCGATAATCGCCCAGAAGTGCGCATCCGGAACTTCATAGCCATGGTCTTTGGCGAAGCGATAGGCGTGCGCC
>JAXMMN010000805.1:0-2363 GCA_034366485.1 Bdellovibrionales bacterium | reverse complement strand
AGCCTGCGCTTCCCAAATGAACTTGTTCACTTCACGATCCGGAGGCGGATCTTGGAAGTAATCGATCAAAAAACTTTCGCGAAGTTTGGAATCGAAGATCCAGGACTTAACCCGTAAGCTCATCATCTCGCGATCACATGCTTCAACCGTTTCAATATCAGCATTCTCACGAGCGGCATTTCGCCTTGCGCGGAGTGTGGACCAAGTCAAATGGTCATTCGCGCCCATCGCTTTCAGCAGCGCTTCGCCGGAAAGACGTTCCATTTCGCTATCGAGCGGGCCCATATTCAAAAGAGCCGCGTGCGAATACATTTCTGGCGCGTGCATGCAGGCATAGAGACCGTACATTGCACCCCAGGAATGTCCGACGAGTCGAATGGGTCCGCGAGTGAACTTGCGACGAACTCGATCGAGATCGTCGAACAAAAGCTCCGGTAGAAAACTGTCTCGCGAACGACGGTTAAGCTTCGAGGCCCCCGTCCCTCGCTGGTCAAAGAAAATACATTGAAAGCTAGGCTTCGAGCTTTCCGAAAACAGCGGTTCCGCCATTCGCTTCATGTAGTGATGGGTGTCGCCCGGACCACCGTGCAGAAAAATGACAGGCTCGCCCCGTCCAAGACTAAATACTGCCAGCTCACCGCCGTTGATCTCCATCCGCGCGACTATCTCGAATCTAGATTTGGAGTTCAACACACTTATAGTCGAAATCTTCAAAAAGTTTGTTCGACTGCAATCGTCTCGTCCCCTACCATAGGAGCGTGACTAGCAACCAAGCTCGAGGTCGCATCTGAAATATTTCGGATTTTATGTCTTAAATTTGAACCCGCTCGTCGTCAGCTGCATCGGATTTCCCACGAACTTTCCCGACTGGGTTCGCAATTGCATACTGCTTGAACACGGAGCCTGGTACCACGCCTACTGGAAAAAAATGCTGCTCTACCGATGGAGGCAAGCGCGCCTTCAGCAGCGCGGAATTGAGCATCATCTTATTGTCAACACTCCCGAAGAACAGCGACTTGCCGACAGAGTGGGCGTGCGAGCAAAAGAAATTAGCCAGTATGTGTACTGCGACGAGAAAATTTTCCGTCCGATGTCAGTCGAGAAAAAGTTCGATGCACTCTATATAGCCAAATCTGAAGCTTTCAAACGGCACGCACTTGCGAAAGATGTCGCGCGCCTCGCAATCCTCAAAAGCAGCGGCCCCGATGTCGCTGACTTTTGCCCGGAAGTTTCGCACGCGACTGCAAATACAGAAATTCTCGAGCCTCAGGAAGTAGCTCTGTTCATCAATCAAGCTCACTGCACACTGGCGCTTTCCGCCGAGGAAGGCGGAATGTTTGCGAGCTTTGAGAGCCTCTTGTGTGGCATCCCGGTAGTGTCGACGCCCTCTCGAGGCGGGCGAGATCGGTTCTACACCGAGACCAACTCTCTCATTTCCCAGCCAGATTCTTTGAGCGTGCGCCAAGCCGTCGACAAGTTTGTTCATGGTGGTGCCGACGGAGCGAATATTCGGGCCGATGCCGTTGCCCGTTTAGAAATGCTTCGATGCGAATACAGCAACTACATCTCCGAAATAGCCTCCTGCGGGCAAGACGGCCGTGCACAAATCCTTGATCGCTTAAGGTCTTTGAATCTCGATCACCTTTTCTGTGAAGCCTCTCAGCCATCGATTCCCTTAAGCATCCGGAAGCTTTTAGTTTAGCTTTTCATACTTGGTTGCCGTTCTTTCGCTCTTCCAATACAGTCCGTCACATGAAAACATTGATTACTGGTACTTCTCGAGGAATTGGTTTTGGACTTGTCTCTGCGGCTCTCGCAGACGGGCATACGGTGTACGCCGTCGCTCGCAATACGGATTCGCTGAAAAAGCTCAAAAATGAATTCGGCGATCGACTCATTCCCTTACAGCTCGACATTAGCAAACCTGGCGGAATCGAAAAACTAACCCGCGAAATTACTGCTGCCGGCGCCCTCGACATTTTGGTGAACAACGCTGGAACAATGGCGAAGGGTGAGAGCGCTGACGATCTTGCGGAGAGCTTCTGGGTAAATTCGACAGTTCCCTTTTTGCTGACAAAATCACTCTTACCGCTGTTGAAAAAATCTAGCGTGCCGAAAGTGGCTCAGATTTCAACGATGATGGCGTCCATTGCTGACAACACGTCAGGCGGATATTACGCCTACCGATCCTCAAAGACAGCTCTGAATATGCTGACGAAAAGTCTCGCAATCGACAACCCGGATGTGCGATTTGCGTTGATCCATCCTGGTTGGGTGAAAACAGAAATGGGTGGAGCAAACGCACCGACAGATGTTTCAGACTCTGTCCGCGGAATCTGGAAAGTGATTTCCGAAATGAGCGC
>JAXMMN010000804.1:0-6619 GCA_034366485.1 Bdellovibrionales bacterium | reverse complement strand
ACGGAAATTCGCCACGTGCGGAACGCTGCTTGAAATAGTGTGCTCGAGTCTGTCGGCGAAGCGATAATCTCGGAAATCCTTTTTCGGCTTTGATCCAAAGGTTGATAGCGAAGCTGTTCGTCCATGAAGGCTCGCAGCCGATTTTCGCCCTGACTCATTAACCAATCGAGTTTCTGTTTTGCTGCGTCGAGTTCACAAATTTCAAGCGGCTCCGGAAGCTCATCGACCCAGCCTGCTATCGCATTTGGAAAAGCATCCGCTTGAGGGATGTAGGGTTTGATATCGTAGATCGGCGTGCCTTCCAAGAGGTCGTGTCCTTCAATTAGAAGACTTCGCCCATCGACTTTCAACAATCGCACGCAAGAAAGCCCAATGCGGTTTGGACGGTGAGGCGAGCGCGTGGCAAAAACACCGCGCTTTTCGCCCTCGCCTCTTGGCGGACGCACTTTCGGAAGCCAACCGTGGCTTTCGTGAAACCCGAAGACAACCCAAACTCGTTCAAAGCCCTCCAATGACTGCAAGGCTTGCTCGAAGTTTCCGGGACGACCTTGAAAGCGGGACTCAAGGTGAATCCAAGCTTGAGAGGCTGCGCCATCATAACTAGCTTGTCGAGGGGCGGCTTGAGGAACGGAGTGTCCTCCGACGACTTTGCCAATTACATGTAAAATCTCAGTGGAAGGCAAAGTGCCAGTCGCACTATTAACGTCTCGCCACCGGTTGGCGGCAATGCCAAAAGAGATCCCAACGTTCAGAGAATTCTTTGCTCCCAATGTCGAGATACGGACGATGTGATCACATTTTTTAAGTGTTTGCGAATCAATGCCGAAGCGTTCGTTTCCTAAAATGACAGCGGATTTGTCTGGCCACTGAAAAGTTTCAAGTGGCTCTGCGCCCGGCGCATTTTCCAGTGCTACGATCGTGAAACCTAAGTCCTTTAAGGCTTCGACCGCCGTCTCCGTTCGATCGAATTTTTTTACCGTCAGAAGTTCGTCGGTGCCCATAGCTGTCTTAAGTGGCTCAGACGAGTAGCCTGTGAGCCATACTTCATTCGCTTGAAAGGCTTCGCTTGTGCGATAGATCGCTCCGACATTGAACGCTGATCGCAAGTTTTCGCATACCACGATTCTTGGGAGGCGCGCTTTTACGTCATTCGCTTCTGCACTTGGTTCTGTACTGTCTCTTTCTGAAAAAAGAAATTCCTCGTCGCGGGCAGAGCGCCCCGAAAGTCGTTCAAGAGGAACAAGGAGACCCATGAGATGACGTGGACCAAGTTTGGCATCGACTTTTGGCGCAAGGTCGGAAAGCTTTCGAACAAGTGGGTGATCACTTTCGCCCAGTTTCATCAAGGATTCGCGAAAGCGGTCTTCCGCTGAAGTTAGCCGCGATAAAGGTGATAAAATATCATTTCGCGGATCGTTGCTGCTCCAGTCGCGAGTGAACTCGAACTCAAGCTCGCGGCCGGCTTTTAGAGCGGCTTCCAAGAGCTTTCGATCCGCCGAAGACAAATCGCCCATTACTTAACGCGGTCGCCTGGTTTTGCACCTGTGTCTGGGGAAAGAATATAGAGGCCCTTGCTTGCGCCATCTGTAGGATCAGAAGCGGCAAGTACCATCCCCTCACTCATGCCGAACTTCATTTTTCTCGGCGCGAGGTTCGCGACGACAACGGTCAGACGGCCTTCCAGTGTTGCGGGATCGTACGCGGATTTAATTCCCGCAAATACTTGGCGAGTTCCCAGCGGTCCAAGATCAATTTGCAGTTTCAAAAGCTTATCTGCTTCAGGAATTGCTTCCGCTTTCACGATCTTTCCGATTCGCAGATCAACTTTATTGAACGTATCGATATCGAGGAAGCTTGGTTCACCCGTTGGATTGTCTGCTGTAGCAGTAGATGCGTTCATGGATTTTCCTTTAGCAGTTGTCGGAGCCGCTGGCTTGGCCTGGCCTGCGCTAGCGGTGGTTGTTTTACGCGTTTCGCCAACTTTTTCATTTTCTTTTTTGGTGGCTTCAATCATCGCCTCGACTTTTGCAGGCTCGATGCGAGTTGCAAGATGCTGATACTCACCAATTTTCGTTCCAAGCAAAGTTTTTGCCGTATCGGCCCAAACATATGGTTTTTCATTCAAGAGCGCTGCCACTTTGTCGGCATAATCAGGCAAAATCGGTTTAAGTGAAATCGCGATCAAGCGAAACACATTCAACGTCGTTGTCAAAACTTGGCGAGTTTGCGCTTCATCCGTTTTGATCATTCCCCAAGGGGCTTTTTCGTCAAAGTACTTGTTCGTCTCGTCGGCAATTTCTCGCAAAACACCAAGTACTTTCGCGAAGTCGCGCTTTTCATAGAAATCAGCGATTTCGGGTAAAAGCGGTCGAACTTTCTTCGTGAGTAGCGCTTCACCATCTGGATCTAAATTTGCGGAAAGTTCTGAACCGAGGCGCTTGCCAAGCATCTGTGCGCCGCGCGAGCCGAGATTCGTGATTTTGCCAACAAGATCTGAATTCACTCGGTTGACGAAATCATCCAAGCCAAGGTCGATATCTTGAAGCGCAGAATTCAACTTCGATGCAAAGTAGTAGCGTAAAAAACTTGAGTCCAAGTGATTGAGGTACGTTCGCGCCGAAACGAAAGTGCCTTTTGATTTCGACATCTTTTCGCCGTTCACGGTCAAGAATCCATTCACGAAAACTTCGGTCGGAAGTTTTCGTCCGGCCGTTTTCAACATCGCTGGCCAGAACAACAAGTGAAACTTGATGATGTCTTTTCCGATGAAGTGATAGATCTCTGCGGGTTTCCCGCCGGCCTCGACCGGCTTCCAGTAATCATCGACCGTATAGCCGCCTAGTTTTCCCTCGGGCGTATTGCACCATTGCTCGCTAGAGGAAATGTACCCAATCGGCGCATCTAGCCACACGTAAAAATACTTGTCGGTTGTGCCTGGTATTTTGAAGCCAAAGTACGGCGCATCTCTCGAAATGTCCCAGTCGAGGAGTTCGCCGTCGATCCATTCGCCAAGTTTATTGGCGACTTCTTGCGGTGCGTGGCTTGGAACCCACTCAGCAAGGAACTTTTGAAAATTAGAAAGTTTGAATGCGATCGTGTCAGAGCCTTTTAGGGACGGAGGTGCACCACAAAGCGAACAACCAGGATTTTTCAAATCGGTTGCCGCATAAGTGGCTCCACATTTGTCGCAGCTATCGCCGTATTGTTCCAGAGCTCCGCATTTTGGACAGGTGCCTTTCACGAACCGATCGGGGAGAAACATCTTGTCGTGATTGCACCAAAGCTGTTCGCGTGGCTTTACGACTGTGTGGCCAGCATCGCGCATTTTGATATAGAACTCTTCCGCGAGTTTCCGATTTTCTTCGGTGTTTGTTGACGAGTAGTGATCAAAGCGAATTCCAAAATCAGTGAAGTCTTGAAAATGATCCGCTTGTGATTTCGCAACCAGTTCCTCGGGGGTAATTCCAAGTTCGCGAGCTTTAATCATGATCGGTGTGCCGTGCGTGTCGTCGCCGCAAATATAGATGCAGTCGCGACCGGTCATTCGATTCCAGCGAACCCAGAAGTCAGCCTGCATGTAGCCGACTAAGTGCCCGATGTGGATGGGACCGTTCGCATAGGGGAGAGCGGCCGTAACGAGGCGTTTTGGCGTTGAGGCTTGTTTCGTTTGCGCTGATGTTTGCCCAGAAGTTTGCCTAGAAGTTTGCATAGAGAACTAGAATGGCAGAGATCAAGAGAATCGTCATCCGAGTAGTGTCAGTAATTCGCCTCCGCGACGTCTGACTTTAGTTTGTTTAAAGCGAAGCTTTACATCTGAATGATCTATTTTTAAAAAGCATCAACCTGTCTTAAGGTTTTGGATATGGAACAAACGATAGAAAATACCTCTGACCTGATTCTTCCAACATCACGCGACTCTCAATTCAAAACCATGACCCTGGAACCTGGGATGACTTTGGTTCGTGCGGGTCAGCCGCTGCTCGGACTGATCACGGTTGTGAAAGGTCGACTGAAGCGCAAACGCCCTTATCCGGCAGGTGAGTTTTTGGTCGGCATTGCCGGACCTGGCGAACGAATTGGCCTGATTGAGCTTTTGACAAATATGCGGCGAACCGATGCTTTAGGGCACGAGTTGCGCCACGTAGAAACTTTAGAAGCCATTGGGCACGTTGAGGTGCAAATCGAACCAGCCACAGTGGTCGAAGTGCGGCTTCGTGCCTTGCCGCAAGAAATTCGTCGTATTCTGGCGGACATGGCTGCCGGCCACCGGGAGCCTGTGACAAAAGGCGTCGGAGAATCGGGCTCTGGCTCGACCCGGCTCCGTCGACCATTGGACTTGATGCCCGTGAAGGCGAGAGTCGCCGCCACTCTATGGCAATTGATGGAGGCTCATGGCGTGCGCGTCGCTGACGTCGTTCTGTTGGATCTTGATCTGACGCGAGAGGAAATTGCGCACTTGGCGGGCACGGTCTACGAGTCGGTGATTCGAATGTTAACTAAGTTCAAAAATGACGGACTGATTAAGCTGGAGGGCCGTAAGATTTTAATCAAAGACGAAACACTGCTCGCGAGAACGGCACAAGTCGTGTTAGATCGACCAGAAATCCAGCCAGAAAACCGACCAGAATCGCCATTGGCCTCGAGCCAATTTCAAACGGGAGTCGAACGCCATGATTCGAGATCTGATAAAGAAGCCGTCGTCCAAAATCACAGTTCGAAAAACAACGGCCGTTCCAAAGAAGCGAGCTGAAATTGAACTGCTTTTGACCAAAGACGGCGTCGAGCGTTTTTTGAATGAAATGGGTCGGGGTGCGCTAGAAGCTTCAGTCGAATCGTCGGTAGCGACATCATCCAACGAAACGTCGGATGAGACTTCGAACGATTCGGCAAATTCATCAGCCAGCGACTCTAGCGATGTGAAGTTGGGGCTCGGCGATCTGGTAACAGTGAAACTTGTCGCACTCGAGTTCACTGGTTTGACGGGGCTTGCACAGATGCTTGTCGCTGCCAAGGCTCCGAAAAGCGTGAAGCCGATGATCGAAAGCACTCCGGTTTTTGAAAAAGTGGGCGCCGGACTTGATCTTGCCTATGGTCTCCTTCGCGGAGGGCTGACATTTTCAAGCAAAGTAACTGAATGGACATCCGATGCCGAGGCACTGACCTATGTTGATGAAGGCGTCCAGCTTCCAAGACCATTAACATCTTGGAAACACACTCATAAAATCACCGAGAGTGGTGATGGTGGAATGATCATCGATGAATTGACTGTTGAAGTTGATCCCGCGATCGCGGCTCCGATGATCGAAGGTGCGTTGCGACTTCATCTTGATAGCCGTGCGAAAGCCTATAAGAAAGTTTTAGAAGTTTAGTTAGATAAGCCGTTTGGCGATTGAAGTTTCGCCGCTAAATGAAATTGAGGGTGCACCAGTTGGTGCGCCCTTTATTTTTTTGTTCGTAAAACTCTTTTTTCGAACTGGAACTTTAAAAAGTAAAAAGTTTTGCGGATTGGTTTTGAGGTCGCGAAGTAAAATTTAAACGCGTGCGGCCTCATCAAGTGAAAAGGCAGGGCAAGCGCTGTTATAAGCCGACCAGCATAAACCTTCGCAAGTGTTCGATAGTCGATAAATCCGACGCGGATCTGATATTGAAAATAGTAGATCACAATTCGAATCGGCCACGAAGCTGTGAAGTACGCGCGGAACGCTTTTGGTTTAAGCCAATAGTAGGGCTGTTTGATCATCCATAACGACCCACCATAGCGATGATGACAGTCGATGAGGAAATTAACCGGAGAGTCGAGAGAAGTCTTTCGCAAGAACCAAATCGTCAAGCCGTGCAAAGATCCACCAGAAAAATACGGTGTCGATTGACTGTGAACTGGCAGCAGTCTGCGGACGAGGCCCTCCAATGTTTCGGATTTGTCGTCGCAAGTGACTCGGATCTGTAGAGTTGTGTCGGATTTTGCGAAGAGCTCGCGGACTTGGTTTCGCGACAAACCGTGCAGTGGTTTTGCCAGCGGAATAAGGCCGACACGATCGGAGGCATGATTTTGCGATTTCAACCATGCGCTAGCAGTGGTTTGAAGTTCTTTTCCGTCGAAATTGTCTCGATAAAGAATTTGCGAATTTGCCGAAAAGAGCGATTGCGCTTGATGATCCGCTGTCGATTTTTCGTTGAAGGCCGCAAGACTGTCTTGCCCGTCGCCTGTGTAGTCCAGATAAAGCCATCCATCGTGACGATCGCAGGTGAAAAGTGAATAGGCGTCTTTCGGAAGCAGATAAGTTTGCGGGACATAGGCCTGCAGGCTGATGTGGAAGTGATATTCCGGATGATAAATTTGAATGTAGTGTCGAACAAGATCACTGAGTTCGGATGCCAATTTGGCGTCCGATCCTTTACCCAGATTGGTCGAGCAAATTTCCGCACAGTCGGACAGAATACTTTCTAGAACTTTGCGTTTTATAAACGGAGCGATTTCTGATTCTTTTGTTTTGAAGTTCGACGAGCGAGAGAGGGTCTTTACCCGTGCCGCAATTTTTCGCCGGTAATAAGGTTCGTCGACGAAAAGCGCTCCGAAGTTAAAATGCCAAAGACTTTTTCGGCCGAACTCTTGCGCAAA
>JAXMMN010000803.1:0-1326 GCA_034366485.1 Bdellovibrionales bacterium | reverse complement strand
GATCAAAAAAGCGAGACTGTCCGACCTCCGCCATCGTTGAAACGCTGTGCACGTACTCAAACTTCCACGTGTAGTAGAGAGCGACCGGAGTTTTCAAGCGATCCGTGTCGAGTCCAATCGGAATACTCACAGCCAAAGTGTCTCGCAAAAGGTAGCGCCGTTGATGCGGTCCTACCTCTGCATTCACCTTTACATCGCGACTGGCATCAAACAAAACACCCTTTTGCCCGCGAAAGCTTCCAATTTCAAAAGTCGCTTGAGTGGCGTTTGCAAGTTTCGATGAACTAAATATTTTCAAGAATTGATTTTGCAAAGTATTGATTCCACCGACGATCAGTCCTTGATACGGCGTAAACCGATTTCCTAGGATGGGCGCTGTATTGCCCTCTATTTCTTGTGCACCTTCTTTAAGGTATCCCTTTTCATCAATATAAAGCGGAAACCTAGCATTCAGGGTCTGCGGTGAAATGACCGAATGCATTTTGAATCCCTCTGCTTGGAGTCCGAAATCCAAAATCATCTGATTGATCCGAGATTTCAACTTCTCGCCGTAAAGAATTTGAACCGGCTCTGGAAAGCCCGATGTCGCCAAGATTTTTTCTATTTGTTCTGGTCTTATGCGGGCCATGCGTCTCGCCATCCACTTCAAATCACTGTAAGTGGTGTCTTTCCACGCCCGAGAATTGAAAACCGAAAGCCAAAACAACCACACGTTTTTATCCGTGCGCTTAGTGAACTTCCAAGTGAACTCGTTGACAGTCCCCTTGTTGCCAAGCATCGCCGGAAGTCCCATCGCGGAGGATGTGTCGGCAATAAAGAACAACGGCCGCCATGATTTCGTCTCCGAATCCCTGTAAGCATCAACTCGTGCCTGATACTCGAACTGGTCTTGGAGCGAAATCAAAGAATTGTAAAGCACCATGGCGCGATATTCACGGCGGTTGGGAAGACCGTTGTCGCCCATTCGAAATGGACCTATTCGACGATAGTCCTCATCGTCTGGGTACGCCTCCAACGTAGGATTCAGTACATAGACTGCGTTTTCGCCTGGAATTCTTTGGATATGGGTCAAAACCGAACCCATCTCATTCGTGTGTACAGCCTTGTACTGAGAAAGAAACTCTTCAAAGGACGTTTCACCGAGATTCATTTTCACACGGCGGCGAAACGTCGTCGGGATCGCCGGGTATCCTACGACGCGGGCCAAGTGATTGACCACCGTCGCCGTGTACGCTTCCCAGCCTACACGAAGAGTTAAACTCTTTTCTTTGGGCTTTCCCTTTTTGGTGAGATCGGATTTATCAATCCACTTGGTTTTGAATTTGA
>JAXMMN010000802.1:0-6938 GCA_034366485.1 Bdellovibrionales bacterium | reverse complement strand
AAAAGCACGTAGGAATCAAGATTGATTGGCTAAGTCTGCAATCTCTCATTGAAATGCGGGCGGTCCTTCGTTTGCAACCCCAACTAAGTCGCGAGCAAAGTGGATCAATCTTAACGAGGAGTATTTATGACAGAGACAAATCGAAATATGGATAACGCCGGCAATCAAAAAAAAGAAGATCAGCCAGATTCTGTTCGAAGTCAGTCAGGTAATCAGTCGAAAGGAAGTCGGCCCGATCAAGGCCGTGCTGGTGCGCCGAAAGACGTCGATGCTCAACGCCATCCCGAAGAGCAAGTGAACAAAAACGATTTCAAAAAAGATGATCGCAGCTTTAGCGATAAATCCGGAAGAGCTTAGATCTATCGTAAACTGGGGTCTGCCCATCTGCGCGACCCCACCTCAAGTACGAGTGACATCTCTTCGACTGATGAGGTTAAAGGAGAATGGAAATCTCCTACGCGACCAGCAGAGGACGTCCGGCGCACTAGCCTGATCTAGTTTCAAAACATGTCGGAGTGGTTCAAGGTTGAGCGACTCCGATTTCGAAATTACCTGCGAGCTTGCTCACTTGGAAAGAGGTAAGTCGTTGTGCCTTCGTTGGTGACTTGATTGTACTCGTAAATTTCAATAACGGCGCCTGCCGACTGAAGTCCCTTTAATTTCATGAACTCGAAGACCTTCGGATAAACTTTTACTGGGCCAAGTGATGGAGCGCCAGTAAAGACAGCTTTTACAGCTGCGCGAGCGTCCATGGTTACGATGGAAAAGCCAGGGGGAAGCTTACCAGCCCATTTTTTTTCGGCTTCTTCCTTTGTCGTGGTCAATAAACAACCGCCGCGACTTTTCAGCCGATCTTCATCGTTCTTTTCTGGATCATCAAAATACTCGCCAAAACTTTGCACGCACGGCTCGCCATTGGCTTTGGCCCATGTTTCGACTTCAGAAATCACGGGCACAATTTTGTGATACGCCCCGAGATGATCTTTCGCCAACACATGTAGCGTCCCAGAATTTTCCTCCGTGATGACGACCGGTTTCATAGCACCCATGCGTCCCATGACTGAATAGACAACAACGGCGATCAGCAAAATCGCGATGCCAATCATCATAGGCCATGTTGGGGCTCTCACTTTGCACCTGCTGTGGATCCAATTGGGCGCGCCGGTGGCGGCTCTTGTCCTGGCTTCCATTTTAAACTACAGCCCATAGAGGGCTTCTGATCGAGGTTTGGTCGCATGCCCTGTAGAAGCGATTCGATGGCTCCTGCGAGATCGCGACTTTTCACCTGCGCTTCATCTTTCCACGAGTCATCCAAGCGTCCGCGGTATGCCAATTTTAGTTCTCGATCATAGAGAAAAAAGTCAGGCGTGCAAACGGCACCAAACTTCAATGCGACGGCCTGTGACTCATCGTAGAGGTAGGGGAACGGGTAATTCTTCAACTTCATTTTTTCAAAAGAGTCTTCTGGGTACCGATCTGCATCGTTGGACGAAATAGCGACGATCGAAACTGGACGATCTTGAAACATTTCGTAAAGCTTTTGAAGTCGTCCTTCAATCGCCTTCACATAAGGGCAGTGATTGCAGATAAACATCACGAGAAAGGCATCAACTCTGTTTCCTTGGCGCATTGAAAGCTGATCGAGCGAATAAGTTTTGCCATCCACGGCAGGCAGCTGAAAGTTGTGACAAGAGGAGCCGAGTTCTGGATCTGGAGTGTAAAGTAATGCCATGACCATGAAATGCATCATCCAGAACCGTGAGGCAAGGATTCTTGAATTGAATTTCTAGAGGTCGGACCAAGCCACGGTTCGCCCGTCTTCAAATACGAGCGAGCCCTCCGGTGTCACGCGAGAAAGACCCAAGGCGTTTGGATGATGGGCCATTGCGGACTTAAGCGCGTGAGTCTCGTGTGCTGTTAGATGTGGCTGAGCGGCCGTGTCGGTCATTTTTGCGGCGGCCGCAAGCCAGTGGGTAAGAAATGTGCGAAAGTCTGACTCGCAGAGTGGTTGCTCGGCCCTGGCGCACTCTTTCGTCAGGCAGGTTGCAGGAAAAGGCGTCGTCCCTTGCGGAGCGCCGTGCAAATTAAGTCCGAGTCCGACGATGATCGCCGACTTTCCATTTTGTAAACTGACGACCTCTATTAAGAGGCCAGCCACTTTGAAAGCCGCACCGTCTTTATCAAGTATGTGTAGATCATTTGGGGCTTTCAGGGCGAATTTCACTTTGGGCCAAGTGGCACTGGCGGCCTCGAAAAGTGCTAAGCCAATTTTGCAAGCAAAGACAGGCTGAGGCGGCCTCTCTACCTGGAAAACCCAAGACGACAACAGCGCTTGACCAGGAAGATCGGACCACTGATTGGCGCCGCGACCACGCCCCAAGGTTTGATGATCGGCTAAGTAGAGTGCGGTGCGAGGAGTTGGACCGCTTAGATCTTCTTTGGCGCGCAAATTTGTCGACGTGGTTTCAAGTTCGGCAATTGTTGAAACGCGGTGACCGCGGGCCCATTCACACGTCCATCGATAGGCGCTCATATGCCGGTCATTTCGCTTTGTTGCCAGTCGAAAAGAAGACTGATGTCGGCAGTCGGTGCCGAGTGCGTGAGGGCACCTACCGAAATAAAATCAACGCCGACCTCGGCCACGCTTTTCACACGAGTGAGATTCATATTACCACTCGCTTCGGTTTGAATTCGTTTTCCAGTTTTTCGTTCGCTCTCGACGACCATTTGCACGGCTAAGCGCAAAGTTTCGTTGTCCATATTGTCCAGAAGTATTCGGTCGACCTCAATAGCGATGGCTTCCTTGACGTCTTCAAGAGTTCCACATTCAACTTCAATTTTTTCCGAAGAATTCATTCGAATTCGTTCGACGGCTTTTCGAAGTCCGCCTGCAACCATGATGTGATTGTCTTTAACAAGAATTGCGTCACTTAAATTGTATCGGTGATTCATCCCGCCACCATGGGCGACGGCTTTTTTCTCGAGTTCTCGAAAGCCTGGCAGCGTTTTACGAGTGTCGAGAATTTTCGTGTGCGTGTGTTCGACCTGTTCGTTGTAGAGGCCCGTCAAAGTGGCGATGCCTGAAAGATGCCCGACGAAATTCAGCGCGACTCTTTCCGCTTTCAAAATTTGAATAAGGTCGCCAGAGACATGACAAATAATTTGGCGATTGAGCACTTTGTCGCCTTCGCGAAAGTGCCATTGAACCTTGCTCGTGGGCTCAAGTGTTTCGACGGTTTGTTCGAATGCGGCCGTGCCCGACAAAATGAGATCTTGTTTGGCGATCAAGCGAGCCTGACCAAATCGAGGCGCCAGGCCTAGTGAATCGGTGGTCAAATCTCCACGAGGCATGTCTTCATTCAATGCGGCGCGAATAAGGTCCGAGAGTTTCACGTTTTAACTGTCCTCAAGAAGGCGTTCAAGTTCGCGCTTGATGATCTTCTCTGCAATTTTTGGTAAAAGTTCAGCGACGATTTTCTCAACCATTTTTTCTAATTGCGGTTCAAGTTGGGCGCCGACTTCCGCACGAACTCGATTTTCTAGTGCAGGCGACACCGGCTGTCGTGCTGCGGGTCGTCCGGCCGAACCGAGATCGATTGTTCCGTCAGGCGAGACATAGGTTTTGTCTTGTTTGCGAACCGTCTCATCGTCATAGGAGAAATCTGGATCACGCAAAAGCTCTCGTACGATCGACGGTCTTGTGACTTCGCTTTGATCAACAGGTTCGATTTCCAAATTCGAAAGATTTCGGTGATCCGCTTCGCTCAACGTGAACTCGGCTACGTCGTCACCGTTGGGGTCATTGTCGTCGGCTTGGTAGCCAGTCGTGCGCTGATGCGGAATAATTTCAGTTTGCTCAAGTGTCGACGGTGCAATCACGCGCTGGGTGGGGACCGGATCTGGCGTCGGAGTCACTTCATCTTGATCCGGATCAAGTTCAAAAACCGGTGATTCGTAAGTCGGTCGATCGACGTTTTGGTCTTGTAGCGTTTGGCGAATATTAAATTCTGGCGTCATTTCGTCGACCGCAAGCGCTTCGTCGGGTCTCAACGGTGGAAGTCGATACTTATCGAGGGAACTGTTGGACCACTTGTCGGCCTCATCATCCTTCGTTGAATCGAGAAGGTCCGAATCGAGAGAAAGCGGAGTAAACGAAGTCAATGGTGCCGATTGAGAGACTGGATCCGAATCTGGGAGGCGAATGGGCTTGAAGCTATCTGCTTCGCCATCGTCGTCATCGCCGATTGTGAGCGGTGATAGATCAAGAGGTTCGAAGCTGTCCATGCTCCATCGGGAATCGCGTCCTCCAGAAGAGGTTGAGCCGACGTTTGGCTGACCATCGAGCTGCAGGTCTGGAAGCGCACCCAATGGCGCCGTCTGTTCCGGAAGTTTAAACGAGCCAGCAGAGCCCAACGGCGTACCGCTGCTTGGGCCTTCGAGCGTGAAGCCAGGGCCAGCTATTTTGGTCTGTAGTGTCGGCACGGACGCTTCTACATGACTTTGAGGTCCAGCAGCCATGGCACCAGGGTTTGCGGCGGGACGATCTGGAATAGAGGGAATAAAGCCGGATCCTGTTGGCGGTCCCTCGGTCGCAGCTCCTGATTCGCGCGGTGTTGTGACAAGGGGTGGAGGCATTCGCGGTTTCAGTGGTGGAGCAGCGGCCTGTTGCTGAGCGACGCTGGCTTGCTGAGCGACGCTGTGAGATTTTGGGTCTTTTTGCAGAACGATGCTCGACGTGTTTTCGATCGGTCCCGTAGATAGGGGTGCCGGCGCAGGTGGCGCGGCCGCCGCGGCCGCTTGCCGTTGAGCTTTTTCGGCATCGACTTCTGCTTTTAGTGGCGCAGCAATCGTGGCCGGATATTCGAGAAACGTTGCAAGCCTTTGAGATCTGGTGCGGGGCACGAGATCCAATACCAGTTTCCGAAGCATTTCGACTTCAAACGGCTTTTCAAGACGGCCGTCCGCACCACAGGCATCGACCTGTCGGGTGTCGAGCTCCATAAAAGAGCTCCACATCAAAATGACCGGGATCGCTGCCGTCTGCGCGTCCTTTTTTAGATCGCGGCAAACATCGTATCCCGAACGCTTTTGCAGCAAAATGTCCGCAAAAACTAAATCGGGTTGGAACGATTTCGAGACCTCTAAAACGTCAAGCCCAACCGGGACGGCTTTGACTTCGACGGCGAAATCTTGAAGCGCCAATTGAATGACTTTTTTGATGGTGACGCTTTCATCTGCCAGTAAGACGCGCAATGCCATAAATCGAGTGAATCCTTCCTTGAGAAAACTGTCAAGAGAGTGACGAATGGTGCGGTACGCCGTAAGGTTTATCCATGATCTCAATCATCGACCGCTATATCGCGAAGATGTTCTTCGGCTACTTTTTGGGCGGCCTCATCGTCTTTGTGACCCTGTTTGTGACCATCGACTATATGTCGAACTTCGTGCGTAGCGATGCCGCGCTTGAGTCTGTGGTTTCGTACTATCTGCTTTCAACTCCAGCTCTGGTCTACCAGATGCTACCGGTCGCCTGCCTTATGGGGGTTGTCTTTACCCTTGGCTCCTTGGGTAAAACCAATGAACTTATCGCTCTTTTCGCCAGCGGCATGAGCCTCGCACGGGTCAGTTTGCCAATCCTCGTTCCCGTGGTGTTTGTTTCTTCTATCGGTTTTTTCTTGAATGACCGGATCGTCCCGTTTCTCAATCAAAAGAAGAACTATGTGTTCTTCGTCGAAATTCGAAAACAACCAGGTCTCTATTCGACAGTGAAAACCGATCGCATTTGGTATCGGTCCGGAAACTCGCTTTACAATATTAAAACGCTGCAGCCAGAAACGGCGACCGCGATGGGCCTCACGATGTATCAGTTCGACGCTTCTTGGAAGCTTGCGCAAATGATCACCGCAGAGAGTGTTCGGCTTCAAGGGTCGTCTTGGGATTTAGAAAAAGGGACCGTCACTATTTTTCCCGCGGACTCGAACGTCCCTATGACGGCCGCCTTTAAGCAAAAACGTATCAAAGTGGCAGAGGATGCAAAAGATCTGCAGAGCAGTGGTCAAAGTACAGATTCACTGTCGCTAAAAGAGCTGAATCGATTTATCGCAAAGAATAAAGAGTCCGGCCTCGATACAACTCGCTACGAGGTCGACTATCACGGGAAATTGAGTTTCGCGCTGGCAGCCTTCGTCATGAGTCTGATTGGTATTCCGTTTTCTGTTGGCAAGCAGCGCTCGGGATCAGCGGCCTTCAATGTTGGTATTACGATAGGTCTCGCGTTTGCGTACTGGGCCTTTTATTCTTCCGGCTTAACTCTAGGCCGGCACGGTGCTCTACCGCCAGTGCTGGCCGCTTGGGTTCCTAACGTCGCAATGGTGGCGTTTGCCGTGTTCATGCTGATTCGTATGCGTCGATAGATTGTAAATTTCATCGAGGACAAAGGTCTGGGCAGAGAGGTCGCTTCAAATTGAAGCTAGGACTTCGTTGCCGATTTCCATTTTCAGTGTGTGATTGCTGTGTGAACATTTAGGTTGGAACGTTTGGCTTTATTGGCAGCTCATCGTGGGGTGTATGAATGGGTTCTCTTTTTAAAAAAGAATTTTTCGCCTCTTTTCTTTCGTGCGCTCTGGTATTGAATTTTGGCGGCATTGAACGTGTGTTTGGTGAAGAGCAAACGGTTGTTCCGCTTCGGAGACCTCAGCCAACGCCCGCACCGCCCCCAAAAGAGGGTGAACTGAAGTGTGAAGTGGCGATGCAGCGACTTCTTCAGGCGTCTGATTACGGACCAAGCCTTTCAGGCTTGAAGCCAAACGTAAAGATGCAATCTTTCAAGGTCGCTGATGTCAAAAAAGGGATGAAAATCGCAAGAGAGGCGATTTCAAAGCTTCCGAACGCAACTCCCGAGCAAGAAAAGCTCGTCGAGCAAGCCAATGCCCTACGAG
>JAXMMN010000801.1:0-10684 GCA_034366485.1 Bdellovibrionales bacterium | reverse complement strand
GCATGACCGCCGCAATGGTCGTGTATGGTGTCTTGCTGCTTTCGCGGAAAAACAACGGAACTAGGGCCGAAACGAGTGCGCGTTGATCTCAGGCAGTGTTTAAACTGCCTCAGACAACCAACACTGAACGGCGATCTTTTCTGTCAACATTTAGCTCCAAATATTGAGAGCAAGAAAACAAGTGATCAAAGAAAGAATCATCGTTAGCGGCAATCCGATTTTTAGAAAGTCAGAAAAGCGATATCCACCTGGGCTCAGAATCAGCAAGTTGCCATGGTGACCGATGGGCGTAAGAAACGACGCCACGGAACCAATTGTGACACACACAACAGCGCTTGTTGGAGAAATCGAAGCCCCTTTAGCAAAGGCGATCGCTACCGGCGCTAACAGCACAGTTGTCGCAGCATCCGAAAGAATCTGTGTCACGAGTGATGCGATCCAGAAAAAAACAAGTAGCATCGCAAACGGCTCCCAGCCCACCGTGAGATTTATGACTTGAGTGGCGAGTAGTTTGTCGACGCCCGTTTTTTCCATCGCAAGTCCGAGCGGTATGACCCCTGCGATCATGACGAAGATTCTGGTTTCAATCGCGTTGTAGGCCTGCGTGACGTCCACGCACTTAGTCAAAACCATAGCGATCGCACCCGCAACGAAGGCCAAATGAACAGGAAGAAGTCCGGTTGCTGATAAACCAATCGATCCAAACATGACGGCTGCTGCCGTCGCACCCTTGTGCCGACGCACAGTGGTTGCATAAAACCGAAGTAGCATCAAAAAACCGCGATGAAGGTTAAGACTGTCTAGTCTTTCCGTCGGCCCCCAGATCACTAGCATGTCACCGGCATTAAGAACCGTATCGGTAACGCCCGTGGAGACCCAGCCCGACTTTCGCCAAATGCCGACCACCGCCACACCGAACGTATTGTAAAAGTCGATCTTTGCGACTGTGCGACCAACGAATTCTGACTTCGGCGCAATGACCGCTTTCAAAATTCTTTTTTCTTCTCCGGCAAGACTGAGAACAGACTCGTTACCATCCTTAAAATATTGAAGAGCTTTAAGATAGAGACCTTGTTTCGGGTCGAAGGACACAAGCTCGTCAGGAGTAATTGTGACGATAAGGATATCGCCCGCCTTCATCAAGGGCTGCGCGTCCTTACTTACAGGCGAATGATCTGCTCGCAGCCAGTTAATAACACGGAACTGCTTTTCCATTTTCAAAGTGAAGTCCGCAAAGCTCTGTCCTACCCACGAACTATCCCGCGACACAATGAACTCTGTTGTCACAGAACTGAGCTTAAAGTCGTCGGCCTTGTCGTCTACGCCAGACGTTTTCGGCAAAATCCATCTCATCAATACACAAAACAAAATGCCAACCAAGATCAACGGGCCGCCCACTTGACCGATTGTGAAAAGACCTAGAGTGTCTTCACCGCTTCTTTTCAAAACATTGTTCGCAAGCAGCATGGCCGGTGCGCCGATCAACGTCAGTGTGGTGCCAAGGGACGCAGCCGTCGCCATCGGTATGAGAAGCCGAGAAGCGTGAAGACTCTCCTCGTCCTTACAAATCTTCATGATGATCGGAAGCATCATGGCGGTCACCATCAGATGGTGTGTAAACGCCGACATTATTGCAACCGCTAGCATGATGACAGTGATCGCGCGCGTTTCATTCTTTCCAGCAATACGAGCTACCCACTCTCCAATGAAATCTGTGACACCTGTGTAGGACAATCCAGACGACAGGACGAATACAGCAGCGACAATTATCGCCGGCTCGCTAGAAAAACCAGAGAACGCTTCTTTCGCATCAAGAAGCCCCGTCATCGCGAGAGCAAGTACGATCAGGATTGCGACCACATCGACCCGTAGGTATTCCGTCATAAACAGAACAAGAGCGGACGCCATGATTGCCAAAAAGATCAATTGATCGGCCGTTAAACCTAAAATCATGCTTCTCCTGACGGGTTAACCGTGTGGACGTGAATATCTCGCTGAGGGAACGGCATAAGGATTTTGTTTTCTCTAAACTTTCTAAGTACCGCGAAGTTCAACAAACTTTTTAGGACGCCCGATCGATCACTGTAGTCATTGGTCCACACAAGCAAGCTAAATCTCAAGCCGCTTTCTCCAAACTCTGCAAGTCGAACAGTAGGAGCGGGATTCTTAAGTACGCCGGGTTCTTCATCAGCAACTTTCAAAAGTAGCTCTCTCACCAAATCTGGATCCGACGCGTAGGCAACACTCACAGAAATCGAAATCCGAACCGTTTGGCCAGAATGACTCCAATTGATGACCTGCTTCGAAATAAAATCGGAATTAGGAACGATAATAGAAACATTGTCATTGGTCAGAATGGTGGTAGCTCGAACCGAGATACTTTGAACATTTCCGGAAACTTGCCCGACCTCAATTCGATCTCCAAGCTTCAGCGGCTTTTCTAAAAGAATAATGACCCCGCTGATGAAATTGCTAAAGATCGTCTGCATGCCAAACCCGACACCGATTCCAATCGCACCCGTCAGTACGGTGAAGAAGCTAAGATCAAGCCCCGTGGATTGAAGAATTCCCATGAGGCCCAAACCCAGTATCGCATAGTAGGTGAGCGTGATGATCGCTCGCCAGTTACTTATGTTGATACCCTGACGCTTTGACAATGCGTCGATGCACCAGTCTTTCGCCTTTTTGCTGAGATACAGAAACGCCAGCGCCAAAAATAAATTTAGGAAGAGGAGCGACAAAGTGATCGAACTTTTTCCCAAGACAATCAGCGGATAATTGAGAACGTCCAAAACTTTTACTTTGAGATCAGCGATGTTTTCCATTGCGTCACCCTATTGACGTTCTCGAGGGAAGTATACGCTTGTCTGGCTTACCTTTTGATTTGAATTTCTTTAACAAATGAACCTAAATTATCGCTGCATGAATCTAGCTAACTGGGAAACTCAGTTCGAGTTGAAAATTTCTGAAGTGGCGTCTGTAGACGATCCAGCTCACGATCTTCTGCACTTTAAACGAGTCGTCGCCACTGCGAAACGCCTATGTGAGCGTGAAAACGGGAGCTATGCCATCGTCGTTCCGGCGGCCTGGCTGCACGATTTGGTGATTATTCCCAAAAACAGATCGCTTCGCAGTCAAGCCTCGCGCCTGTCAGCCCAGAAGGCGATTGAGTTCTTAGAATCCATCAATTACCCAAGTGAATGCTACGATCAGATTTTTCACGCGATCGAAGGGCACAGTTTCAGCGCGAATATTGAGATTAAAACGCTGGAGGCGAAAATCGTTCAGGACGCCGACCGACTCGATGGATTGGGCGCGATCGGAATCGCACGATGCTTTGCGACAGCGGGTCTAATGAAACGCGCCTTCTATAGCGCAGAAGATCCATTCTGCCATTCCCGCACGCCAGACGACTTGCGATATACGGTCGATCACTTTTTCAAAAAACTTTTTAAGACGGCGGACACCATGAAAACAGAGACTGGCCGCAATGAGGCCGTCCGACGGATCGCAATCATGAAAGAATATTTGGCCGAGCTACAGTCCGAGATTTAAAGTTACTCACCACCGTGGAGCAACCAAATGACCTTCAATGATTTTATCAAGCAAGCCTGGAACGATCACGCCGATAAAACCGAGGAAGTCGCAGCCAAGCTCATGGAGGCCGGGTCTGTCATTGAATTGAATGATCAAATCCCGCGCCTCGCTCAGCTCATCACTCATGTGTTTGGAGAACACTTGGGTCAGTGGGAAAAAGGCATCCAGCTGCTCCAAGAATTAAAATCCATTCCAGAGTTTGAAGCGGCCAGCGAAAGTGGTCCTGCAATTGACCGCTCGATTGCAGCCTTAAGTTTGGCGAGTGGCGAGAAAACTTCCGTCGACGAATTTTCTAAGTCCGACCAAGTACGCGTACTTGCGACGGCCGCCGCTGCTTTGAATGAACGAAATGACCCAAAGAACGCCGACAAGTGGTTTCGAGCGGCACTGAGCAAGGCACAGAATGGACTTGATAAAGCTGATCCGGCAAATCGCGCACTCGCCGTGACGGCCAACAATCTCGCTTGTTCTTTG
Source organism: Bdellovibrionales bacterium (assembly GCA_034366485.1). Lineage (GTDB taxonomy): Bacteria > Bdellovibrionota > Bdellovibrionia > Bdellovibrionales > JAMPXM01. The sequence continues at coordinate 6,613 of JAXMMN010000801.1, read as the reverse complement.
GAGGACAAGCCTTCACGAACTGAAATAGACACTGAGTTCATGATTCTGACCGCACAAACTGCTCGAAAGTATTGGGAGATCGCCGGGTCGTGGCTAGAGGTTGAACGCGCTGAATACCGACTTTCGCAAACCTATCTGAAAGCGGAAAATTTCGCGAAGTCTCTTGAGCATGCTAAAAAAAGCTTAGAGATCGCGAAAGCCAATACCGCGCCACCTCTTGAGTTTTTTTTCGGTTACGAAGCGTTGGCATTGGCGGAAAAAGCACTTGGCAACGTATTGGGCTTTGAGAAAGCTGTCGAAAATGTGAAAGCGTATTTTGAAAAGCTAGAGTCCGACGATAAACCGTGGTGTGAGCCGAGCTTAAAAAAATTGATTTAGTTTGATGAGGTCACGATGTCGATTGTTCTAGTGGTTGGCTCGACAGGAGCCGGTAAAACAACTTACTCCGAAAAACTAGCCGTCAAGCTTTCGGCCGTTGTCTATTCGATCGATAGCTGGATGAAGGCGCTCTATTGGCAAGATATGCCTAAAAACCCTGACAACGCTTGGTTTATAGAAAATGGGTCTTGGTATATGGATCGAATTGGAAGATGTGAAAGCCTGATTCTTGAAGAAGTGTCAAAACGGGCAAAGCTTAATCAGAAAAGTATATTGGACTTAGGGTTCTCGACGTCCAACCACAGGATTAAGTTCATCAAAGCGCTTCGGGAAATGGGTATCGAAGCTGAAATACACTATCTCGACCTTCCCGCTGATCTGCGCTGGGAAAGGGTGGAAAAGCGAAATCTTGAAAAGGGCGAAACATTCGTGATGCACGTCGATCGGAAGATGTTTGATGTTATTGAGTCTATTTTTGAACCCCCGACAGCTGCCGAGGGTGCCGAGGTCATTTCAGTAAAATAGCTTTTTACTGGAGGACGAGTGCAGGATCGAAAGATCCGATCATTTGCGAATCGTTGGTGTTGCCGACACCTGCAGTTCGCGACGTGTGTAGTGTGTAGTAGACGAGTTCGCCTAATGTCAGGCGGCCATCGAGAGTTCCCTGAATGAATTCATCTCTATGTCCGTCAGCCCGTCCTGCAAAAGCCTGCTCAATAGCATAAGGAAGCGCATTGATCATTGTTCCGTTGATATTCGCGGGGCCCGATAGCAGATCCGAATTTTGTGCTGTGATGACGACAAAGCTTCGTCCCTCTTTTCGGCGATTTTCCCAGCGGGCCTTTAACGCAGGCGTATTCAAAATCTCAACGAGATTTCCTGAAAAGCAGGCCATCGTAAACACAATCACATTTTTAGCCGGAAGACTGAGAAGATGTTCGGCGTATTCTGACCACGTCATTTTACCAATGCCCTGTTCAACACCGACAAGCAAACCACCTTCACGAGTGCTTCCATCTGGCGCAAGGCGATTATCAAGGCCGTGAGAGTGCGAATAGATCACCAACGTGTCGCTGGGTTTCAAACTTCCAGCGTAGGCATTCAATCGGGCGGTCACTACGTTTTTGTCCACGATCAACTGAGCTGGGGTGTTGGACACGACTTCACTGAGAACATCCAACTTGAATCGATCCCAGAGGGCTATGGCGCCTGAAACTCTGTTATTGGCGTCGACCGCACGCTGCTGTTGAACCGTGGGATCATCGATCGCTGCTTTCGCGAATCCAAAAAAGTACATATCACCTTGGTCAGCTTCCAAAACGCCGTCAGCTTCGTCGGTGATGGACGCGCCCTCTTCCGTCGCCGGAAGCACCGCAAAACTTCCATCACAATTTTGAAACGAAACAATTTGAAATGCAGCAGCCATAATAATCAGAAATTTCGAAGCTCGCATGTATTCCCCCATTTGCTGCAAGGAAACACTTCAAGCTCGAGGCGAGTTTCACATTGATGCAAATTCTCAAAATGAGACGCCAGGATGAAGCGCTAATCGCACTGGTGTGGGCCGCCCCAGCCAAAGAACATTCCTTTTGCTAAGCTTGTGCCGTTGATGTCTAAAAAATCTGCGGCTCGCACGCCGGCCGCATCATCATCAAAGTTTCCGGTCGTGTAGATTTTCACCGTGTTGATCGCTGCACGTTGTGCGGGATCAAGGCCGATAGCTTCAAGTACATGCGATACTCCGCCAACTAGAAACGCATCCGAACGTGGAAGCAATTGGAAAACTGTTTGCTGCGGAGCCGGATCAGACGTTCCCTTCAATGTTGATACGAAAGTTCCTGCCGTCTCGACGACGGTGATTCCAAACTCAATCACTTCTGGAGCAGCAGGGTCTTCGCTGATATCCATTTTTTTCTGACAATCAAAAACAACCGTTTGCGCGCCTGCGTTTTGCGCGATCAAACCTAAAGACATTACGAAACCAATGAGAGCGATCACCTGGTGACGGAACATTGCAAACCTCCAAGAATATTGCCGCTGGGGCGTTTCGGATCATGCGTCGAACAATACAACGTCGTCTGGATACTCCTCGGCCCCTCCCGTGTCGAGCCGAACCGCCTAGAATAGAGATAATCAACGGAGCTCGACGAACGTAGAGCTTGGCTACCGGAAATTCGGGAATTTAGTTCAGACATCACCTGCAACTTGTCGATACCTGAATAATGAATCCGGGCTCGAACCTCTCACTCTTAGCCATGCTTCTGATAGGTCAATTACCAATCATTTGTGCTGTTTCATCGGTCGGTGCATCGGTCGGTGCATCAAAAGAATGTTCGGAGGCCTTCACAACTCTCCGAACTGCGCCTGAAGCGGTTCAGGTGATCTCTGAGTTTCGCGCGCTCGATGCGCTCGGGCATCCAACGATCGCAATCAACGCGAGCACTGGGACAATCGAGTGGATGACTCCAAAGGCGCAATCTCTACTTGAAACCGGATTTGGCACCCTCGATGAGCCTTCGCGCTTACCGCCTGATCTTCAGACATGGATCGCGAGAGTGCTGCCTGACCAAGAGATCGGAGCAAGGTTTCAAAGTGGCGACCTCACTCTTCAAGTTCGAGGTCGTTTGCGTGATGACCGCATTGTCCTCATTGGAATTAGTGAGCTTTCACTTCCTAAACTGTTCAACGACATCTCAAAACGTTATGGATTAACCGCCAGAGAAGCTGAAGTTTTCTATTGGATCGCCAAAGGAAAAACAAACAACGATATTGGCACGATCATCGGAGCGGCCGGCGGTACGGTAAAAAAACATGCGGAAAATATTTTTAGAAAGCTGGGCCTGAGTAATCGCACTCAACCGACACAGATGCTATCACGTGACTTTCCCGAAACCATTTAGCCTACTATTTTGCCTTACGCATTTTCTGAGCAGTGGCCAAATTGTGCTTAGCTGTTGCCGATTGCGGGTGAAGCTCTACCGCCCTCGTGAGGCTAGCGATTGAAGCCGCAATATCACCTTTTGAAAAATGATAGTTTCCGATTCCTACTAACGCACCTAAGCTTTCAGGCCAGCGTTTTAAAATAGCCTGATAGGCCAGGTACGAACTCTCTGCAAGCCCTTGCTTTTCGAGCATCGAAGCTGCCGTTAAGTGAGCTAGCTCACCGGCCGTAGCCGAAAGTCGATGCGGTGGGAGCACAACGAGACCCCAGTAGTCTGCGAGCTTCCATGAGCGTTCGAATTTTCGGAGGTCCCAACGTTTTGCTTTTTCAGGACCCGAATGCATAATCACTTCTTCGCGATCGAGGTCATAGCCATACACCAAAGCGTAGTGCCACTGCGGTAACCACGAGAGCGCGAGGTTCTCAAAAACAATGACCGGATTTCCAGCGGCGACTTCGCGAAGCAAAGAATCCAAATTTTCTATCGGAAGCGCCAGCATCTCGTTGCGCCTTGAGGCTCCGATGAGGTCAGCCTGAAGACTGCCCTTCATTTCAGGAGTATAGACTTGTGAAGTAATTTTCGAAAGATCGGCAGCAACACCAACTGCCTGCATCGACATCGTCAATGTCGCCGGGCCGCAATGACCTACTTCCTGTTCGATGAAAGGAACGTTCAAAATTTCGAAGGCTGGAGGGACTTCCAGCTGACGCCGTCCTTCCGATGAAAGCACGCGATCTACTTGGACTGTGGAACTTGCACAGCCAAATTGAAAAACGGCAATCACCAGAACCGCCAGCAATCGAAGCTGCGCCGTCAGCAGTGGCTTCATGAGGTTAGATTCGTTTAATCAAAAAGATGATCAAGACGACGACCAGAATCGTTATGAGAATATCTCCGCCGGCCTTTGCTTGATCAATTTGCGACGCAATCAAGTTTAACTCAGACTTCGAAAGCGCAGCAAGACGAGAGGTCGCCTCTTCTTTTGTGAGACCGCGAGCGAGCAACTGCCTCTCTACTTCTGAATGGTTCAAAAATTCAGAAATGTTTTCGCGAGCCTGCTCTTTCGTCAGCTCTTCAATCAGAGTGCTTGTCGGAATCATTTGATTCGGAACCAATTGTGCGGCTTCTGCCAGAACCACCTGAGGTGCGTTCGAAAAAATCAATGCCATGGTAAAGACAGTTGCCGTTTTCACTTTTCGATTGATTCGCATTATCCACCTCTTTTTGTTGAATTGCCTATGTTCCGTTCACAAATCGCGAGAGTCAATAGCCGGCTCTCTTGAGCGACTGGATGATCCGATCTAGCGTGTTAAGAAACTGAGATCGGGCTTTTTTGTCCATTGGCGCGGGGCCACCACGCATCTCCCCCATGTGTCGTAGGTTCTGCATCAACTCTCGATTGGCAACCGCTGAACCCACATTATCTTCGGTGAACTCTTCTCCCTTTGATCCCAACACTCGTGCAGCCTTCTTTACGCATCGGTCAGCAAGCAAAATGTCGTTCGTCACAACAATGTCTCCTGCCGAGATGGTTTCAACGATCCAGTCGTCGGCAGCGTCAAAATCACCGCCTACAACCTTCATGCCAAACAACGGATTTGCTGGATACTTGAGAGACTTGTTGGCGACAAGTATCACATTCATGCGATATCGCTCCGCAACTTTGAAGACCTCGTCCTTCACCGGGCATCCGTCAGCATCAACAAATATTTTCGACATAAGTAAATTAAAGCCCTAAAATTTTGAAAGGTAAAACAATCATACTGGGATCACATTATGGAATACGACGGTTCACAAGTACTCGAAAAACTTGCCGAGATCGATGCGTTAGAAGCATTTTACGATGCTGTTGATTCTGATGATTTCTCGGCGGCGGTATCGCTTTTGAAAAAGGCGAAAATCGACAAAGAGACGATCGATTTGGTCATTCGCGCCATGCGTGAAGCCGACGGCGATCAATAAAGACTTTTTAGTATTTCTGACTTAGGGCTTCGGCGATCGTGTGACAAATGGCGTTGATACGAAAGGGCTTGGCAAAGATCGAAGAGATCTTAAGCTCACGGGCCATTTCGGGTGTGCAGACGTTGAAGGCGGTGCAAAGAAAAACCGTTGGTCGTGATCCCAAACGTAGCTCATTCAACTTTCGAATCAACGATAGTCCATCACCACCAGGCATTGCGTAGTCAGTGATTAGCGCATCAAACTTTTCTTTCGAAAATATTCTCAGGGCCTCCTCAGCAGCGCTAGCGCAGGTCACAATTGCGCCACGTTCCCGCAATTCTTCCGACAAAATATTTTGAATTTCCTTTTCATCATCAACAACCAGAATCCTTTTGCCCGACAGGGCTTTCGCCTCTACTTCGTTTGCTCCTAATGCGTTGTCAGCGTCGCTGACGGCTGCCGATGGGCGTTGATTTTGAAATTCAAAATCCGAGACCGGAAACTCCACTTCGAATCTTGCGCCATTTGGATTCTGAACAAGAATAATTTGTCCACCGTGGGTCTCGATAATGCTTTTTGAGATACTAAGCCCAAGCCCCGTTCCCTTGCCGGGCTGTTTTGTTGTGTAGAAAGGGTCAAAGATTTTAGCGGCGATTTCTGGCGGCACACCCCCTCCGCTATCCTCAAAAATAATTCGCAACCAGTTTGATTTCATTGACGCGCGGATCGAGATTTTCTTTTCTTCCAGTCCCTCAATGGCATCAGCCGCATTGCTAAGTAGATTCAAAAAAACTTGAGAGATCTGAGTGGGCCGACAAAGAATTTGCACTTTTTCGAATTCACCAAGATCTAGATCCACATTGATTTTTGACGACTTAAATCGGTCGACGCACAACCGCAACGTATCGCGAAGAATTTCTTGAATACGCACGTTTGTTTTAGGATCACTATCCGCATTTCGCGAATAAGTTCTTAAGCTGCGAACAATTTCTGCAATCCGATTACTGACCGTGAACAGCAAATCAAAGTCTGAGGCGAGAGTCGCCATATCGAGTGATTTCGATTCAGTTTTTCTGCGCAAAAGTTCTGTCTTGCCTACCAAGATTGCCAGCGGATTATTGATTTCATGCGCGATGCCAGCGGCCATTGCGCCTAGTTCAGCCATTTTAGAAGTGCTCGCAAGCATGACACGCTGTTGTTCTAGGCGTTCGTGTTCTAGCTTTCGTTCGGTGATGTCACGGTTCATACCGACCACCAGTAACACTTTACCTGTGGGGTCAGTTAAAGCAGACCCATTGCCTTCGATATAACGAATGGCCTTGTCGTAGTGCCGAACAATTCGAAATTCGAAA
>JAXMMN010000800.1:0-4894 GCA_034366485.1 Bdellovibrionales bacterium | reverse complement strand
AAAGAAACGTTCGATCAAGTGAACGAACGCTTCACAAAAGTCTTCCCGGTTCTCTTTGGTGGCGGGGAAGCGCAGTTGATTCTCGTGGAAGATCCTGAAAAAGGTGACATGGGAATCGACATCATCGCGAAACCTCCTGGCAAGAAGCTACAAAATATGACGCTTCTTTCGGGCGGTGAAAAAGCGCTGACGGCCGTTTCGCTCATCTTCTCGATCTTCTTGGTTCGGCCATCGCCGTACTGTTTATTGGATGAGGTTGATGCGCCTCTGGATGACGCGAACGTTTACCGTTTCAATGACTTGGTCAAAGAAATGGCAAAACGATCGCAGATCATCGTTGTCACGCACAACAAGTTCACAATGGAAGTCGCAAGCCGACTTTACGGCGTGACGATGGAAGAGCGCGGTGTTTCGAAGATGGTTTCCGTCGATTTGAACAAACAGTTCGACCAGGCCTAGAACTCAAGGTACACCGTCCGTCATGAACCCTGCTGACGAATCATTTCTTACGGGTGGCTTAGGTATGTGGCTTTCGGGTGGCCTTTTCTTGGTCACCTTTGCTATTGGCATTGCCGTTTTCTTTTGGTTTCTCAAAGGGTAAAGGCTTGAAAAAGCAAAACTGGATGAAAGCAAAAAGCAGTTAACTGAATTCAAAGAGTCTGCTGCAGATCTAGCCGCGAAGCCGGATGTTGTCGCGAAAGCGCCAGAAAAGGTTTTCGCAGAAGCAGCGCCGGCGACATTGCCGACGGCACTGGGTAAAACGCGCGCGTCTCTTTTTGGCCGTATTCAATCCTTGTTCGGTGCAAAACAAACTTTGACGGATTCCGAGCGCGAAGAACTCGAAGAGATTTTGTACACGGCCGATCTTGGACCGAAAACGGTGCAGGATCTTCTGGATCACGTTTTTGAGAAGGTAAAAACGTCGGGCGAAACGGGCTTTGAGGCTGTTCGAAGAGAATTGCACGCGAAAATCGGTGAAATTCTGACAGCCAAGGCGGTTGTGAGCCTTGCCGAAGGCGATGATGGCGTTGAGCGATTGAATCTTTTTGCCGCAAAACCTGCCGTGTTAATGGTGGTGGGCGTGAATGGTGCGGGAAAAACCACGACGATTGGAAAGCTCGCAGCGAAACTTGCGGGCCGAGGAAAACGTGTTTTGGTTGCAGCCGGAGATACGTTTCGTGCGGCCGCCGGTGAGCAGCTGAAGACGTGGACCGATCGCGCATCGGCAGGGGCGGAAGCAGATACCGAGGGTCAGGCGATGGTCGAAATTTTCGATCCACCCGGTGTCACTGAACCCAGTGCTGTTGCTTACCAGGCGCTTGAACGTGCACGCGCCAGTGGTTTCGATATTGTGATCATCGACACAGCTGGTCGACTGCATACGCAGAAGAACCTGATGGAGGAGCTAAAGAAGATGAAGCGTGTTCTGACAAAACTCGATTCTTCGGCTCCGCATGAAACTCTTTTGGTTTTAGACGCCAACAGCGGACAAAATGCCCTAATTCAGGCAAAAGAGTTTCATGGAGCTCTCGTGGTCGACGGGGTTGTTTTGACGAAGCTCGATGGTTCGGCCAAGGGCGGCGTTGCGATTGGCATCACCAATGAAGTTGGACTTCCGATAAAACTAATCGGTGTGGGCGAGAAAATCGGCGATCTTCGACCGTTCGAGGCCTCGCGGTTTGTGGATTCGATACTGACTTGATGCAGAAAAGTGAGCGAACAAGTCGAGATCACTCGTCTTTTCAAAAAATAGAGAATAGCATCAACTCGATGGCTGGACTTAGCTCGACGCCAAAATCAAATTCCCGAGAAATGCAGGCACCGGAAGGTTCCGGAGCTCACCCGTCTGCGCTAAAAGCTGGAAAGCTTGAACGCACAGGTGGAGTGGCGAAAGCCGTGGCATCGAAATGGAATGTTAAATCAGATACTGATAATTTCAAAGTAGACGGTAAAAAAACAGGCGGTCGAGCGGCTCCTGGTACTGAGGTGGCGCGACCAACTGGTCAAGGCTCGCAGCAAGTTTCAATTGCGGGCGTGCCCCTTCGGTTAAAGTCTTCACACGACGAAGAAACAGTGAACGAACTTGTGCGCATGGTGGACGAGAAAATTCGCCAAGCCCTACCCCTGACAAAAACGGGTTCGATCCAAAATGCCTCGATCTTGGCCGCATTGAACATGGCCGAGGAGTTGCTGCTCTTGAAACGACACGCGCGTGAGCTCGTCGATCGTCTCGAAGCCCGCACCTTACGTGTGATTGAAGACCTGGAGAAGTCTGGCCCAACAGCGTAACGACGCTTGGTGGGAGACTTTTAAGTGAGTGACTCGAACTTTCCCAATCGGGAAAAATCAAATTGGCGAATAGAGCTGAAGGCTCGTTTGCTCAACGCGCGCCGCGATCAAGCGGCAGGTCGCGAATCGGCAGAAAGCCGAATCACAGAACGGTTAGAAAAGTGGATCGCCTCTCGGCCCGGAATTTGGCTGAGCTTTCGAGGTTTCTCGTTTGAGCCTCGACTCGCGTTCGCTGGTGAACACGTATCTTCTGGCGGCCACGCATTTGCGTATCCAAAGATATTTCCTGATCAATCGCTGTCATTTTTTCGCTGGACGGGTACGCGCCAGTTGGCTGAAGGCGATTGGAAAGTGAATCAGTTTGGAATTCACGAGCCCGCCGCTGAAAGATCCGACGCCCAATGGAGGCGCGTGACTGCGGACTTTACTAGTGATGAGTCTGCGGAAGATTCCGTGGTCGGAGCTTTGATTCCTGCGCTTGGTTTTGACCGACGCCTTTTTAGGCTTGGTCGTGGTCGCGGCTTTTATGATCGCTTTCTCGCTTCGTTTGACGAGCGACGAAAGCAAGTGGGTGCAAGTCCCATCTACAAAATTGGAATTGGATTTTCCGAACAGCTCGTCGATGAGCTGCCTCAGGATGACCATGATGTGAAGCTCGATGCTGTGCTAACTGACCGCGAATTGATCGTGGACTACGCAGCGACGCGTTTTGCCTATTGAAGGGTGACTGAAATGAATGATGTAGTTTTGACGATTGTTGCATTGGTTGCGGGTTTAGCGGTGGGAGCTATGACAATGCTGCTCTATCGCAACGCGATGGATATAAAAACAAAGAAGTCGGCCGCCGACGAAGCTGAGCGCTTGGTACAAAAGGCAAGGGCGGAGGCGCAGCGGATCGATCGCGATGCGAAGACGCGTGCGAAAGATTTTGAAGCACGAGCTCGCAAAACAGCGGAAACCGACATTCAAAAACAAAAAGAAAAGCTGCAAAAGGAAGAGAAGTCTCTGGTTGATCGCGAGTCGCGCCTAGAAAAAGAGGCGTTAGCGAAAGATCAAGAGCTCCAAGCCAGACTTCAGGAAATTTCGGGGCGAGATGAGAAAGTGAAAATCGCCGAAAAGAAATTAAGCGATCTCGAGCGCGAAGCGATGAACCAAGCCGAAGCTCTGAAAGAGCGCCTCGAACAGGTATCGAAGCTGACTCAAGCAGAAGCCAAAAAAGAAATGATCGAGGCTTTGACGGAACAAGCGAAAATCGAAGCAGCTCGCAAAGCGCAAGAGATCGAAGACCGCGCGATGCAAGAGGCAGAAGAAAAAGCTCGTCGTACGATTGCGGTTGCGATCGCAAGGTATGCGAGCGAGTTCACGGCCGAGCGCACAGTGACAGTCATTAACCTTCCAAATGAAGACATGAAGGGGAAAATCATTGGCCGTGAAGGTCGCAACATTCGCGCGCTGGAAGCGGCCTGTGGTGTGGACTTGATTGTCGATGAAACTCCGGAAGCGGTTGTCATTTCGTCGTTCGATCCCGTTCGTCGAGAAGTGGCAAAGAAAGCCCTCGAAAAATTAATGGAAGATGGCCGCGTCCACCCAGCGCGAATCGAAGAAGTCATCGATAAGGTCAAAAAAGATCTTTTCAAGTCGATCAAAGAAGATGGCGAGAAAGCGGTTTTCGAGCTTGGACTTCACGGCCTTCATCCCGAAATCACAAAGGTCCTTGGTGGCCTCAAGTTCCGTCATACGCTGACGCAAAACTTACTCGAGCATTCCGTCGAAGTCGGATTCTTGGCCGGTATGATGGCGGCAGAACTTGGCGAAGACGTGAAGCGTGCTCGCCGTGCGGGACTCCTGCATGACATCGGTAAAGGCCTTGAGCACACAGTCGAGGGTTCGCACGCCATTGTCGGTGCCGACTATGCCAAAAAGTTCGGTGAGCAAGATGCGGTCGTTCACGCGATCCGCGCGCATCACAACGAAGAAAAACCCAACACCGTTTTGGCGTTCATCGTCCAAGCGGCCAATATCATTTCTAACTCGCGTCCAGGTGCCCGTCGTCAGTCGATCGACGCTTACGTTCGCCGAATGGAAGATCTTGAGTCCATCGGTAACTCTTTTGATGGCGTCATTCGAACGTTTGCAGTTCAAGCTGGAAAAGAAGTCCGCGTTCTGGTGGAAGCATCGCGCGTGACAGACGATCAAGCGCAAATGCTGTCTTATGATATCGCTCGAAAAATTGAGCGAGAAATGAGCCACCCTGGCCAAGTTCAAGTGACAGTCATTCGCGAAGTTCGCGTCGTCGAACACGCACGGTAGGAGCTAAGGGCAGTGACGAATTTAAAGCGCGCGACGCCAGGGGAACAGTTAGCCGTTTTGAAACGTGGCCTTGTGGACATGATTTCGGAAGCGGATCTTTTGAAGAAGCTCGAAAAGTCCTACAAAACGGAAAAGCCACTGCTGGTGAAGCTTGGGGCCGATCCCACGCGCCCGGATTTGCACCTTGGCCATTCGGTCGTCATCAACAAGCTCAAGCAGTTTCAAGATTTCGGGCATGAGGTTCAGTTCTTAATAGGTGATTTCACTGGAATGATCGGTGACCCGAGTGGGAAAA
>JAXMMN010000799.1:0-2612 GCA_034366485.1 Bdellovibrionales bacterium | reverse complement strand
ATCGTCAGTTTGAAATTCTCGTGTCGAAACTTGGATCAATGAAGCCAGGTGTAACGATTAAGGAAGGCACCTTTTCGGAAGGTTTTTTTGACCTCGTTGTTTACGCCAACAAAGTCGACAATAAAATTGGCCTTCTTCAAGATGTGTTTATTTACGATGAGCGCGGTGGCCAGTCGGCGATCACTGTGATCGCCAAAGAAGGTCGCCTCGTTCAAGATCCGGAAAAACCAGGCCACTCTGCCTCACTGCAGCTAATCGACGGAAGCATCCACCGATCGGTCGAAGCTCGGCATACCAAAATCGACTTCAAAACCTATGACCTTCAACTTTTCGATCCTGTGAACGAGTCGATTTCAACGAAATCACCGCCGTCGATGAGCATCACCGAAGTATTAAGCACGCTCGACTCGCCGGATTTAAAAAAAGAATTGAAGCTAGAATTGAACACGGAGTTTCACAAACGAATCGCCATTGGTCTTGCTTGCTTGGTTTTCGGTATGATCGGTGTCGCGCTTGGAACTGTGACCAATCGACGTAACGTCAAAGCCGGTGGCGCTGTTTTATCGGTCGGGATTATTGTGACCTATTGGATAATTTACGTCACGAGTGAAAGCCTCGCTCGAAACGGAACTCTACCGCCGTGGTTTGCAATGTGGCTTGCGAACTTCATCTTCTCAATTGGTGGTTTCGTCCTGCTCAGAAAAGTCTGGAATGGATGACGTCATCGGACGAACAGTTCTTGTTGTTCGAGCCGTCACTTCGCGACTTAAAAGACTTGCTAGATCACAGGCATCTCGAATGGGAACGGCTCCACGAGCCAAAAGTTCATTGCAGAATTCACCGCGCGGATCCGTAGGAAACCAAGGAAGTGTCGCAAGACCTCGTCCGAGATTCATTGCATGACGTGCAGTGATGGCTGTGCCGCTTCGACTTCTAGCTTCAATTACAAGCACGACATCTGCGAGAGCCGCAATCAACCGGTTTCGTTTCTCGAAATGCCAGGACCTAATTTCGGTTTCAGGCGGGTATTCTGAAATAAAAACGCCTCCTGCTTTGAGGACGGCCTCCCGCTTGGTTCGCCAATCATTCGGATAGGGTCGCAAGAGCCCCGTTGGTAAAACAACCGCCGTCGGCCGAGCTTCTCCAACGGCGATGGCGTGGGCCAATTCGTCAACGCCTCGTGCGCCCCCACTGACGATGACACAGTGATGTGCAATCGCAGGTAAAAATCGCCTCATCCAAGATTCGCTCATGACACTGGAGTGTCGTGCACCCACGACAGCTAAGACTGGTACCGAGTCAAAATCCATTTTTCCATCAACGCTGAGAACAGAAGGCGCATCCGCCAAATCGCGAAGAGCGAGAGGATAGTCATTTGAATAGAAGGGTATTTCACGAGGCCCTTGATTGCGGTCAGCCGTATTTTCCATAGCGTCTGAAACATTCAAGTTCCAGACGCCACTAGAATTCAATTAATCCGCAGGAGCGCTGCTGATCAGTGGCGCTTCTAGGACGAGATCCGGAAGACGCGTTGGGAAATTCGGACCCGTACGATCTCCAACTCGAACCTCATCGGTTGCCACAACAACAAACGCTGATGCAACAGTTCCAGAAACCTGGAAGACCTTGAGAATTCCGATCGGAGTCATCAAGTCAGGAAGAAGGGTTTTCTTCCGCTCCCCTCGCCGGCTTTGAACGGCAAGAACATCGCCAACTCGAACATCCGTTTTGTTCACATCCAAAAACACAATCGAGCCGTCGCCAAAAAACTTGCGGTCCTCGGCTTCTTCCCCTCCCGCGACAATGAGCTCACCGGTCGTGCGACGACCTTTTGTTGAAGCCGGAACGCGTGGGGGTTGACCCAACAATATGTCAGCTCCGAGGCGAACCGGATTGACGGCGTAAACCACCTGGCCTCGATAAATCTGTTTTTTCTCGTCAGCCAATTCGATCAACTTGATAATACCGCCAACTTCGTAGGCGTATCCAACGCGACCGTTTTCAGGGGACGTGACTTTGTATTTCGAGACGACCGAATAAACTTTCGAACCGACAGTCATCGGTTCATTGGCTTCGATCAAAACAAGTTGACCGATGGAAGCGACGAATTCGCCCGAATCAACTTCGACGATTTCGCCCATTGGCTCTTGCTCATTTTCAAACGCCATATAGCTAGGAACAACGGCCGGCGGATTTTTTTCTGCATCGCTGTTTCTGCGTTGAATGGTGACCGTTTTATTTGGCGCACGTGGACGCAGCTCTTTAAACGAAGAAGGAATTTTCCGAAGGACCGAACGCTTTTCGCCATCTGGTGGGGGAATACGCGGTCTAGGAATCAATTCGCCCTGCTCAATCACGACGCCGGCTTCGAGATCGGCTTGCGTGATTTTTCCCTCCATGTCCTCCTGATAAACTGGAGCTTCATTGATGATCGCTTTCACTTCCAGCTTTTTGCCACTCAACGGGACGGATATATCGATGTCTTTTAAATCCTGTGACGGCACTTCCTGCACCACCGGAACAACGACTTCGCGCTCAAAGGCCGCGTAACTTTGTTCGGTCAGCTGATCGGGCTCATCTTTCACGACACGAATTTCTGGCGGAGAAGCCTC
>JAXMMN010000798.1:0-5055 GCA_034366485.1 Bdellovibrionales bacterium | reverse complement strand
GACAAGGGCTTGAGAAATTAGAAACCACAAACGCACTCATCGGTAAAATCAAAGCTGAAAAGGGAAAAAGCCTCGAGGCCCTTCTTGTAGCGGCCGATCCCTCGTCTGGCTTTATCAATGCAATTGTAGGCGGCAGAAGCTACACGGCCACTCAATACAATCGAGCCACCGAAAGTCGACGCCAAGTCGGTTCGGTCATGAAGCCGTTTGTCTACCTGACCGCACTTGAATCTGGATCGCGAAATGACGAGCCGTTTACTCCTGAATCCGAAATCGACGACAGCGCCTACACCATCAAATACGACGGACAATCCTGGACGCCGAAAAACTATGATGGAAAGTATCGCGGCACGATCCCGCTATGGTTTGCACTTGTCGAGTCATTGAATTCCTCGACAGCCCGCCTTGGACAAGAAGTGGGAATCAAGAATGTCATCGAACTTTCTCGCCGACTTGGAATGACCTCCAAACTAGAAAATCTTCCCTCTCTGTCGCTGGGCGCCTTCGAAATTGCTCCGCTCGAAGTCCTGACCGCCTACACCTCCATCGCAAGGCTTGGCTCTCGCGTGCCCTTATCAACGCTGTACCGTGTGGAAGATCTTTCGGGTCGCGAACTCCATAGCTTCAGGCCTACTTCTGAGGTCGTTGTTAACATGGAAGCTGCAAGCATGTTGGTCGGAATACTGAAGGCTGCGGTCGACCACGGCACAGGGCGCGGTGCCCGCGCGATGGGACTTCTCGGCCCTGCCGCCGGAAAAACTGGAACGACAAACGACAAAAAAGACTCTTGGTTTGCCGGATTCACGCCACATCAAGTCGCTGTCGTTTGGGTCGGATACGATGACAATACCTCTCACGGACTGACGGGCGGATCGGGCGCTGTACCGATCTGGTCACAGTTCATGATGAACTCTCAGAAACTGGCGAAGTCGACCCTTTCGAATTCTGATTTCCCATGGCCAGACACCGTTCAACTAAAGACCATTGAACTTTCGGACCTCGAAAAGTATCCGGGCATTGGCGAACTGATCAAAGAGCCTGTCACGCTAGTAGAGCCTAAAGAATCAAAATCAAAATCCTCACCCAGCTTCTTCTAAACGCGGAACGCCTGTTGCCCTTAAGGCGGAACGCCTGTTGCTATAGTCCCAGTGGAGAGTTCCGGCGGGCGCACATTTCGCCCCACCGATGAAGAGTGAAACTGTCCAGATCGCATTTATAGGATCTGGCGCTAATGCTTAACCGCGTGCAGGGTCAATCCGACACCGCGCATGGTAAGCAAGGGTATGGCTGGTGAACTTTTATCACTGGCTGCATCAAAAGCTGAAGCGCTGAAAGGAGGCCCGATGACTGCATTAAAAGTAGCGACAACCGATACTCACGCACTGGAAATGGAAATCGTCAGGCACGGTGAACTCCTCGCATTGCGCACCCGCGACCAGCGAATTTATGGTTTCCATGCGGACACAATGGAAGTGGCGGCTTTGGCTCCGCAGGCTTGGACAGCCCTTCGAGCAACCGGAAATCCGGCGCTGAAAGCTGAACAAGAGACAGAGATCCGCGAAGCGCTCTCTGAGCTAACACTGTGGGAACAAGATCGCGCAGCAACTGGTCTCACGTTAAAAAGAATTCGCGAACCCGCCATTCGATCTTTGACGATCAATGTGGCTCAAGTGTGCAACCTTGCTTGCACTTATTGCGCGGCGGGCGGCGATGGTACTTATGGCTCAAAAACCAAAACTCCAGATCTCGAAAAAACCCAAGCTTTGCTCTCTCAGCTTTTACTAAAGGTTCCTGCTGGCGAAAAGTTCGTGATCACCTTCCTGGGCGGCGAACCGCTATTGCACCCCCACATTCTTCGATCTGTCGAACGACACGCGAAGCTCGTCACGGCAGGACGACAGGTTCAATTGCGTTTTGACATTGTCACCAATGGTACCCTTGTAACCAAAGACGCAGCAGAGATGCTTGCGGCTATGAATGCGAACGTCACGATTTCGATCGACGGCCATCCAGACGACAACGATAAATCGCGCGTTACGAAATCAGGAAAAGGGTCCAGTGCCCAAGTCCTAAAAGGTCTCGAGGAACTTTTGAAAGTTCGCGAACGTCTTGGTTCGCTCTCAGCCGGTGCTGTTTTTGGGAAGCACGGCATGAGCATCGTTCGAGCTTGGGAGTTTCTATCTCGCTATCCGTTTGACTCAATGAAGTTCGACTTTGCCGCAGAATCCGATGATGAGCTTGCCTCAAGGGAGTTTGCGAAAGGAATTTCTGAAGTTGCAGACCTTGCCTATGCCCGGGGAGGCGAGCCTGAGCTTCGACGACTTCATGTTTTTGACCATTTGTTTCGGGCACTCGACGATCGCGCTAGAATCGAAAACCATTGTCTCGCAGGGAAAAACCATCTTCAGCTGGATACTGAGGGTCGCCTCACGGCTTGCCAATGGTTTGTCGGACAAAAGGACGAAGAGCTTGGGTCCACCGAAAGCGTGGAGCTGTCGTTAAGCAACCCTGTTCTTCAGGGCTTTTCTCAGCCATTGATCGAAAAGCATGGCTGCGGGACATGTTGGGCTCGTCACATCTGTGGCGGAGGCTGTATGCATGTAAATAAGGTTAAGAACGGAAATAAGCACAAGGTTGACCACGCCTTCTGCGAACGAACACGAACCATCATCGCCAAAGGAATTGAACGATATGCTGAATCACGGTATGAACACTCTCGAAGAGACGACGGAGACGCCAGTGAAATTCATTAAAAAACTAAACTCACCTGCTGACTCACGATCTGCCGAACAGGCCGCTGATCGCGTTTCTTCGTCGGTCGAAACAGAGCACAGCGCAAGTGAAGGAAAAAGTGTTTCGGCGGTCGCGGCTCATGCTTCGCACGCAGGGCACACATCGATCGCGGAATCACTATCGGCAAAAAGTCCGACAATGGATCGCCGTCCGGGCGGAGGCTGCATCCCAGTCTCTGGCCTTGATCGCTAACCAACCGAGAAAGCAATAGGGCCCCTGTGGAAAAACTTCGGATCAAGCCCACATTTTCTGGGCCCGCATTCCTCAAGCCCGCATTGATTCATCTCTCTCGATTGGTTTTCGCGGCTGCCATCACTGCGATCCTAACCCAGTTCCCATTCGACTACATTGAATCCTTCACCTACGACATTCGCCTGCGCCTGCGCCCAGCGCCGGCGCCGTCGGGCCATGTGGCCACCATCGTTGTGGACCCCGCCACGATTCAAGAGCTCGGCCGAGTTCCAAATGCGAACGACTTTAAAGCTGTCATAGAAAAGCTCAACAACTCGGGCGCACACACCGTGGTTTCGCTTATCAATCTTTCGGAAACACTGGGCTCTGTTGATGAACAACGAGCACTTGCGAACACAGCGGCAGCAATTCCTCGCTTCGTCGTCGCTCTCGACGACGTGCCCCTTGGCGGCGAGCGGGATGCCCTTAAACTTCCCGTTCCTTTTGAAAACGTAAAAACCGCCAGTGCACCTGTCCCGGTGGATAGAAATATCTTTGCACGCGACGATGTTACTCGAAGGATGATGCTCGCTTACCAAGGACTTCCGACCCTCTACCCGATCACGGCGGCTCAGATTTGGGCCATGACTGGCCAACTTGCAGATTCCGATGCCAAATATGACCGCAACCGCTTCCTAGGCGTATTTGATTATCTAAAAAGCGATCAAGCGTACATTCGTTTTGCGCCGACTGGTACCTACCAACCGACAAGCTTTCTTTCGGTTCTTCGAGGCACAGTCGATGTATCGCAATTCAAAAACAAGATCGTAATCCTGGGTCGCGACATTCAAACGACGTCGAAAGATTATGTTCGAACTCCGTACTCACGAGAAATTGTCGCGATGACGATTGTCGAACTCTCGGCAAATATGTTCGATACATTGATTCAGAACGAAGCGCCTGTTCGGGCGCCTCAATGGCTGAATACACTTCTCACTGGGTTGATTTCCTACCTCACCGTGATCGTCGTCTTAACCCTGACACCGACGACAGGGCTTATGATTCTGGGCTCGACACTGACTGGCTATTTCACCGCCGCGTTTTTGGCGCTATGGCTTGGCGGGCTTTGGATCGCGGTTGCGCACCCATTTATCGCTATTTTCATTTGCTACTATTTCTTTATTCCCTACCGGCTGATTATAGAAAATCGTCGAAGCTGGGAGTACTACCAAAAGAACAAACTGCTGACGCAAGTGGAGGAGCTAAAGACAAACTTTCTCTCCATGATGTCGCACGATCTCAAAACACCGATCGCTCGTATTCAAGGGATGGCCGACGTTGTTCGAAATGATAACAACCCGCTCTCGCCCCGTCAGCGCGAGGCCATTGAAACTTTGCGCCGTTCAAGCGACGAGCTCCTCGAGTTTGTTTCCGGAATTCTTAATCTCGGCCGAATCGAGTCCAAGGCCATTCAGCTCCACTTTCACTCGAAAGATGTAAATGCGCTTGTGAAGGACGTGATCTCGAAACTTGAGTACCTCGCCAAATCTAAAAACATCGAAATTCGGGCCGAGCTCGAACCGCTATTTAGTATCAAAATCGATGTCGATTTGATGCGCCAGGTGTTTCAAAATCTGATTGAAAACGGCATCAAGTACAGCCCCGAAGGAACATCGATTTTGGTGACCTCAGAAGAGCGGGATGGGCTGATTGTGGTCCAAGTCGCCGACCAGGGCCCCGGAATCCCCGAGGATGAACTTCCTCACATATTTATGAAATTTTATCGCAGTCGAAACGCTAAGGGCTCATCTATTAAGGGCTCAGGCCTCGGTCTCTATCTTGCTAAATACTTTGTTGAATTGCATAAAGGGCGGGTCCTCGTGGATTCGACACTTGGGCAGGGAACTACGTTCACAGTCGAATTGCCAACGGAATAATGGTCACTCGAGAGGGGCGATATGCTTCGGATTCTAGTCGTTGATGATGATGCGGGACTTCGCTTTTCAGTGCGGGAAGCACTGTCGTCCACTGGTCGCTACGAAATCGCGGAAGCGCACGATGGCCTTGAAGCGGTCGAAAAAGTGCGCGCCA
>JAXMMN010000797.1:0-2746 GCA_034366485.1 Bdellovibrionales bacterium | reverse complement strand
CAATAGAACGTCACATTTATAGCGGTACTTTGCGTGGAACTTATCCATTTTTCGATGGCGAAGGCTACTCATGAACTCCGACAAAAATCTGCTAGTATCCACATAAGTTACTCGCAGGTGTGGAAAACGCACTCGAACCTGGTTCCATACCGCAAACATCAAATGCGTTTTACCAAGCCCAGTCGGTCCAACAATAAAGAGCGGATTATAAGTGGTGCTCGGATTATCGGCGATGGACAAGCTCGCGTTGTAGGCAAATTCATTGGTTCGCCCGACAACAAACGTCGAGAACGTCATATCGGCGCGTGGTTCGTTGCCCGAAGGTACAAGTGTCTGTCCATTTGATGGAGCAGCCATCGTCGCTGGGCCTGCTTTAAGACCTTGCTGTATCTCTTGTTGGTGAAAATATTCGTCTAATGTTGTTGGTTCGGAAGAATTGGTGGCGGGTCGACCAGTAATTCTAATTTCGGTCGTGAACTCGCCCGAATAGTGAGCGCGAATTTCTGGATAAAAACGATCGATATAGTTTTCGATTTGTTCTTTATGGAGGCGAGACGGTACCCCAAGAACAAACTTCAACACTCCGCTTTCCGTTGGTTCAATCTCTTCCAACGTTGTTGCGGTTAGCCAGTTGCGAAAGGCTTTGTTGTCGGGATTGAGATGAAGAAGGTTATCCACAACCTTCTTCCAAAAATCAGTTTTCGAATCCAATTGGCCATTGGCGTGCCCAGTGGTTTGATTCGCTGATTGGGCCATTGGCGCCGAAACTTGTGGAGAGACGAGAGTATTCACTTGAGCCTGTGTCTGAACGGTATTGGAGTCTATTTCCACGTTCTGATTAAAATTTTGATCGAATGGATGGTCGTATGTTTGATCCACTGAGTGATCCATAAAGCAGCCCCTTGCTTACGGCCGATGTTTCTCCCGGACGTGTATTCATTGCAAATTTGCTGAAAGCCCCCTTTCAGCAAATTAGAGCCGTGTTATCCACAGCGTTTCCAGGTTCTGACAAAACCTGTCAGATATCTGGCGGCTGAACGATTTTAAGCCCCTTTGACAAGGCCTTTGGGACGATCTTCCCAATCTGCTGGCAACCCACGAATCGGTCGTGGTGCTGAATTCATGATCCGCGGGGTTGATGGCAGCCGGAGGTAGATAACAGTGGCGCTCTCGGTTTTCAACACCTTGACGGTCGCGCTGCAGTGTGCTTTTTTAGGCACCTTTGAATTTGGAACCGCACCCGAGGAATCGATCATGAAACGTACATATCAGCCCAGCCGTCGCCGTCGCAAAAATACTCACGGATTCCGCGCCCGTATGGCGACTAAAGACGGTCAGGCCGTTCTCAGTCGTCGACGAGCAAAAGGCCGTAAGCGCCTTGTGGTTGCTGTCAGCGGCAAGTGAGCCAAGTAAAAAAAAAGTCCTCTCATGATCCTGAGCCAACTCGGTTGGCTCGTGTGCGTCTTAGCGTTTTAACGAAACGGTCTGATTATCTTCGCACGTTTCGTTTTGGTCGAAAGTTTCGACCTTCCGATTGGGTTGTTCTCAATGTCTATAGGAAAAAGCGATCCCGCGATGGCGATGAACTTGGTTTTCGCTGTGGCTGGACATGCCCGCGAACTGTCGGATCTGCAGTGATCAGGAACAAGCTTAAGCGTTGGTCGCGTGTTTGGTTTCGGCAGAAGCTAAAAGAATCGGCGCTGATGGGAATCAGCCTTCCTGATGTTGATTTGAATCTTGGGTTTCGGGCAATGCCTGATGGCTTTTATCGGCGGCTGCGCTATGCGGAGTTCGCGAAAGTTCTCGAGCAAGGCTGGGTAGAAATCCTGAGTTAGAACTTCAATTAGAAATGGTGAAAAGGTGATCGCCTTTTTCAAAGCGAAAGTGTACAGCCTATTGAACACTCTGGCACTTGTGCTAATCGCGTTTTACCGTGCGGTTGGCTCTTTGTGGTTCAGTGGCAGCTGTCGTTTTGAACCGTCTTGTTCGGTCTATGCGCAAGAAGCCGTTGAGAGATATGGATTTTGGGTGGGCAGCAAGCTGGCGGTAAAGAGACTTCTTAGTTGCAGACCCGGCGGGCCGTTTGGATATGATCCAGTGCCCGATTTAGGGAATAAGCCGGAAAAAACACCGGGAGATGAAAGTGAGTGATCAATTGGGACCAGAATCGAATAAAACTTTTCTTGATCGCGGGACAGTGATCGCGCTTGTGCTTGTTGGTGCCCTCTGGTTCGGCTGGTCGAAGTGGGTCGAAACGCAATATCCTTCTGCGCGAAAAACCGCTGTTCCAGAAAGTGCGTCGACCGTACCGGGCGCATTAGGCGCGTCACCTTCAGGAGCGGAGAAACTCCCTTCTGCCGCAACTTCCTCTGATACCTCGCAAGCAATTGCCCCCGTGAATGCCTCTGCTGGAACCGCTGGTGCAAACGCAACCGTCGGCACGGAGAGCGTACTAGCTCCCGAATCCTTTGAAGCGATCGAGACATCACAGTGGGTCGGTCGACTTTCGTCTCATGGAATGGCGCTAGTCGGGACAGATCTCAAGAACTACAAAACTCGTGATGATAAACCGATTTTGATCGGCACACACACTGGCGGGTTATTCGCGACCAAGCTTCTTGGAGCCTCGACGCCGATTTCGTTCTCGCTATCGAAAGATGGAGAATCGGCTTGGGTCGGAACGGCAAATTTGGACGGTTATCAAGTTATCAAGAGACTTGAACTCGTCAAAGACGGCGAAGCGGCA
>JAXMMN010000796.1:0-3025 GCA_034366485.1 Bdellovibrionales bacterium | reverse complement strand
GAGCAAGCAATCTGAACCGAAGAAAAAAGACGAACCAATATCGTCAGCAGCAACTGAGGCAGAGTCGGATGCACAAGAGCATCCGATCCGTTTGGTGATTTTGTCGAAGGACGCTGCAACTGTAAAGTCGACGGCCGCGTTTTTAGTTCGTCGAGGTGTCGAAATCTTCGCGACAACTGTTTTTCAAGAAGCGGTCGATAAGCTAGCGAGTGATTGGACGCGCTTCATTCTTTTAAGCATCAACTTTCCTCACCCCAAAATCGAAATGGTACCGCGGCTGCTGGCACAAAGTTTCAACGTCGAAACGTTAGTCTTTGCGGAACTGAGCGACAGGAAAACGAATTCCCGGTTAACCGCCTCGAAAGCAAAACACATCATCTTTGGCACTGTCAGCGGACCGGTTGTTTTGATGCGATTAACGCAAATTCTAAAAGAACAAAATCAAACTGACGACGAGACAACTTCGATCGCAAAATCTTCGGGTACTTCTGCGGAAGAAGCGTCGATAAACGTAAAGGGCGGA
Source organism: Bdellovibrionales bacterium (assembly GCA_034366485.1). Lineage (GTDB taxonomy): Bacteria > Bdellovibrionota > Bdellovibrionia > Bdellovibrionales > JAMPXM01. The sequence continues at coordinate 2,502 of JAXMMN010000796.1, read as the reverse complement.
TCGTCTCCTGCAAAAAATGTCGATAAGATGAAGCGTCTCATGGCAGCACTAGGCGAACAGGCGACCACGGAAGCGCCCACTTCCTCAGGCCTTGAAGCGGGCGTCGCAATTCAAAAAGGGAACCGCGGAAAGCTTCACCTGCTTGTTCCGCCCCCTACGGTGGCTTCCAAAAAAGCGCTTCGTGAAGCGGTCAAAGCTGGGAAGCTGAAACCCGCGCAGCCAGAAATCACCGAAGCAGTTTTGCGTCCTCCATCTACGATCGAAGGATCGGAATCAGTGGGGATCGATCCAGAAACTTCTGTTCCGATTTCAGCACCCACACAGTCAGCTGTAGATCTTCTGGATCGGTGTATTCGGGCCGCGCTAAAAGAGTGTTGTGGTTGGCCTCGCGATCAAAAAGAATCGTTGATTGATTACAGCACGGTCTCAGTTTTGGTATTCCACACAAGTTTTTTTCGCGGCTCTGTTTTGATCGCGATTGGGCGTGGCCAGTTTGATCATGTTGAAATGCTCAAATCGATCGAAACGGAATTTGTTTTTCAGATCATTCAGTCAGGCGTCGACATCGGTATTGGAGAAATCGAACGATACGAAATCACCCCCGCCTCGGCAGCGGAAGATGCATTTTTGGCTTCGGTGACGAGCGCGGTAAGTAGATCAGACAAGCTTGAGGTTGGGATTGCTGTCTTAGATCTCGTTCCGGAAGAGCCAGAAATTATTGAAACTCCAGATCTGATGATTGCCGTTAAGCCCGAGGCCATTGAACCCGAAGCGCGCCTCGACTTTGAGGTGTTCTTGCATCTACCGCTTAACGGTCGCTACGTAAAATACGTGAAAGAGGGCTATTCAATTTCAAGAGGCCAATCTTCACGGCTGAGTTCTCGAAATAAGCAATCAATCTATTTAACGAAAAGCGCATCGTCGGCATTTCGCCAGCACGCTTCGGTCAGTAGTCTAAAAAGAAAAATCGCCAAAAAAACTGGCTAACGAAAAACGAATATATCAATTCCGCTATATCGAGTGCTCAAGCGCGCGTTTGAGGAACACTGCGGTTTCTGATCGTTTCACTTTAATGATCGCTTCTGGCGGTCCTTGGGCTACGACCTCTCCACCACCGCGTCCACCGTCTGGGCCCAAATCAATTACATGATCTGAAGCCTTAACGACGTCCATATTGTGTTCAATGACAAGCACGGTGTTTCCTTGGCCGACCAGCTCGTGAAGTAGCTCAACAAGTTTTGCGACATCTTCGAAATGAAGTCCTGTCGTAGGTTCGTCTAAAATGTAAAGCGTCTTCCCTGTTCCGCGCTTCGAAAGCTCTTTTGAAAGCTTCACTCGTTGCGCTTCGCCACCACTTAGTGTTGTCGAACTTTGTCCGAGAGAAAGGTAATCTAGCCCAACGCGGTTCAAGGTCTCGAGCTTGCGATGAATGTTCGAGTGATTCTGGAAAAAGTCCAATGCCTCTGCGACGGTCATTTCGAGGACGTCCGCGATACTCTTGCCTTTGTACTGGATTGCCATCGTCTCTTTGTTGTATCTCCGCCCGCGACACGCATCACAGCCAACGAATACATCCGAAAGGAAATGCATTTCGACCTTAATTTGCCCACCACCCTGACACGTTTCGCAGCGACCACCTTTGACGTTGAAGCTAAAGCGGCCAGGAGCGTAGCCTCGAACTTTGGAATCCGGAAGCGAGGCAAAGAGATCCCTGACAAGAGGAAACAAACCAACGTAAGTCGCCGGAGTCGAGCGCGGAGTTCGGCCAATAGGGTTTTGATTGATATCGATGACCTTATCCAGGTGCTGCATTCCTGAAATCGAATCATGTTCAGCAACAGTCCAATTCGAACGGAAAAAGTGATTTGAGAGAGCACGATAAAGCGTGTCCATAATGGCGGTCGATTTTCCGGATCCAGACACTCCAGTGACCGAAGTCAATGTACCTAGCGGAATTGCTACATCGACCCCTTTAAGATTGTTTCCTTTAGCGCCTTTCAAAATCAAATGTTGGCCGTTTCCTTTTCGTCGTTGCTTCGGAACCGGCACTGACTTTCGGCCACTGAGGTATTGACCGGTTACACTCGTTTCATGTTTCGAAATAAAGTCTGGAGTTCCTTCGGCAATAATTTCTCCGCCGAGTCGACCTGCGCGCGGACCAATATCGATGACGTGGTCAGCTGTTCGAATTGTGTCGTCATCGTGTTCAACAAGAAGGACTGTATTTCCAAGATCGCGAAGATCTCGCAAGATCGAAAGTAGTCTCATGTGGTCGCGTGGATGCAGGCCGATGGATGGTTCATCCAAAACGTACAGGACACCGATCAGCGAACTTCCAACTTGGGATGCCAAACGGATGCGTTGGTTTTCGCCACCAGAAAGTGTTCTCGTTGGTCGATCAAGACTAAGATATCCGGCGCCGACGCGGACGAGATAGTCGAGTCGTTGTTCAATTTGCTTTAAAATCTTGTCGCCAACCGTCGATTGGCGCGGTGACCAATT
>JAXMMN010000795.1:0-4703 GCA_034366485.1 Bdellovibrionales bacterium | reverse complement strand
CTTCCATTCGACGGAGGGGGAATCGCACTGAAGCGTTTTTAGAATCGAGTTCACTTGAGGTGGAAGAAAGTGTTCTCCAAACATCGATAAAAGTTGACCGACTTTCATCACCGAACCTTTGAGCGTGCCAAGTTCTTTCGCGATCTCTGTGGCCTGCGCTTCAATTCGTTTTTGAAGCTCCGGATCGGATTGGCTTGCGGTCCAAGACTTCGTTGTAAGTAAATCTCGTGAAGAGGACATGGCAAGCTTCGCAAGCGCGAGTGATCGAACGAATAAGCCAGTCCGAATATTTTGAATTGTATCCGGATCTGGTGACGCCTTCGAGGGGGAGTCACAAGCGGGTTTTGCTTTCTGTTTTGCCATCTCTCTTAAGTCTAGCAAACTTTAGGAAAGAATTCTCGGTTCTCGAGGATTGTTCCAAATATCAGTCTTTTTTGAAATCGCAATTCAGCTTGGCCCAAGACTCGAATGAGACGTCTCGGAACATGAGAAGGCTTTCCAGGGTCGATTCTGCTGTGCCTACAAAATCTCTTAACTTTTCGGCGCGTTCGCGATTGACGGTGCAGTCGCCATAGAGTTCTTGCGGGAGCTTGGAGAGCGATTGAGTGGACGAGGTGAGGCCAGAAAGCATCCGTCGTTCACGTTTGCGCAGAACACCAGCAATGACGGTCGCGAGATCTTGGTTGGTGTCATAGAGAACGGCGCCAGAGTCGGATTTTCCAACGGTTTGAATGACGTCATAGTCTAAGAGTTCATTGAGCGACATACTGAGGAGCGCCTTTGAAATTCCGAGGCGTGCCGTTAGGCAATGCGAGTCAAGCGGGCGACCCGCAAGAAACAGGTGGGCCCAGATGCGACCATGTACGTTTTTGAATCCCCAATACTGAATAAATTCGCCCACGCGATTAACGACGTCCTCAAGCTCAGGGCACGGCCGCTGACTCGCCACCTTGGATCTTTTTGTGGATTTTGCTTCTAACTTCTTTGCCATATTAATAACTCTTGAACCTTCAAAAGCTAGAGTCTCGTCGATTGACAAGCAATCATAAAAAAGTCGACGTAGTGTAAATTAATAAGCGACACAGCTGATACCTCGGTGGGTGATTTGTGACTAAAATCGTAATGTTTTGGTTCAGGCGCGATCTTCGCCTTGAGGACAATCGCGGTTTGTCTCGGGCATTGAGATCTGCAGCGGAGATGGGCGCCTCGGTCGTACCGATTTTCATTTTTGACCAAAGAATCTTGTCGGAGCTCGAAGATGAGGATGACGCCCGTGTCGGCTTTATCCACAAAACAATTGAAGCGATAAAAGAGACACTTCGCGCTCAAGGATCGGATCTGATTGTTTGGCACGGTCGCCCGCAAGATTTTTGGAAATCCGTAGCAGAAAATGGCCTAGGCCTACCAGGTGGCGATCAGGTCAGAGTTGTAAAGGTCATCGCGAATCACGATTACGAGCCGCGGGCTCGAAAGCGCGATGAGGATGTGGCAAAGCAATTGGCGGCATCGGGGATTGCCTTTGAAACCTTCAAGGACCAGGTGATTTTCGAGCGAAGTGAAGTCGTAAAAGATGATGGAAAGCCATATACGGTGTTCACTCCATTTTCAAAACGTTGGCGTTCGGTTTTCGAGGATCGCCGGGCGCGTGGTGTTGACGAACTCGCTCCGGAAGTATGTGGAACTCACTTCCGCCATTTATTGAAATTTTCCAATGCACCCTTGCCGACGCTTCGTGAAATTGGATTTAGGGAAAACACAAAAATCGAGCTTCCAGGAGTGCGAGTCGCGACCTCCGTTCTTGTGGATTATGCAAAAAATCGAAACACGCCATCTTTACCAGGAACCACTCGCTTGGGGCTTCATCTTCGATTTGGCACAGTGAGCATTCGCAAACTCGTTCGTTTGGCAATGGAACTGAACGCGGACGTGTGGTTGAGCGAGCTGATTTGGCGAGAGTTCTTTATGCAGATTCTGTTTCATTTCCCGCATGTGGATGGGAAGCCATTTCGTCCCGAATATGACCGAATTGTTTGGCGAAATGACGAGGCGGAGTTTCAGGCTTGGTGTGAGGGCCGCACAGGATACCCCATCGTAGATGCTGGAATGCGCGAGCTCAACGAAACCGGCTTTATGCACAATCGAGTGCGAATGATTGTGGGAAGCTTTTTGTCGAAGCATCTTTTGATCGACTGGCGCTGGGGTGAAGCCTATTTTGCGAGAAAGCTTTTAGATTTCGAGCTTTCGGCGAACAATGGGAACTGGCAGTGGGTCGCGGGTTCGGGCTGTGACGCCGCCCCCTATTTCCGCGTCTTTAATCCCACGCTTCAGGCGGAAAAGTTCGATCCGGATCAGCGGTACATCTCGCAGTGGGTGCCCGAGTTTTCATCGAAAGAATATCCTCCGCCGATGGTCGATCATGCCATGGCGAGAGCGCGCGTGCTAAAGGCCTATGAGGTTTTGAAAAAGTAGAGGAAAGTGATGAAGAGCGGCCGAAAAAAACGAGGCCCGCTGATTGCGGGCCCTTTTTTCTCACGGTTGCTTTGTTTTTTTCTGCTTTAGTAGATGCGGAAACCAATTCCTTTGCCACTTGTTAGCACTGGCGCAGAGTCCGGCGACGGCTTCGGGGCCTCTGTCACCTGAGACATTTCCATTTTTTCGTGCCCGTTGTGCATCGCTTCGGCTTTCACGGAATGATTCACCTTTTTTACTCCTCCAACTGGTGCAATCGATTTCGCGCGCAGTTCTGCCTCAGTGGCGAGATCTGCCGTGAGGAACGACTTTCTCCATTCGCCAAAATCAACCGACTTAAAGGCGATGAAGCTTTCAAGGCCGATCGACGCTTTGCTGATCAGTTCTCCTAGCATCTTGAGGCTCTCATCGCTCATACCGTTGGCTTCACGGTCGGCCGCGGGTGTGCGCTCGAGCGAGCTTTGCGCTGCTTGAATTCGTGCGATGATGCGCTTCTCTCGCTGCCGGAGAACCGACAAGATGACTTTCAGAATATCTGGGTTCGTTCGGTAGAGATGTGTACCTTTTGGGCTCTTTCCGACTTCCTCGATCACTTCGTATTCGAGAAGTTCTCGAAGTGAAATGCTGACAAGCGCTTTGGAGATCTTCATTTGGCGAACGAGATCCGCAGCATCAAGCGGCTTTTTGGCCAGGTACAGGTGGGTCCAAATGCGTCCGTGCACGCGCTTGAAGCCCCAGTAATGGATGAATTCGCCAATTTGTTCGGCGAGATCTTCCATTTCTGGCATTTTCGGCGCACTCGGACGATCAAAGCTTTCAGGTTGGTCGACTTCGTGTTCGGATTGAGAAAACTCGCTGTCGCCGAGACGTTGTTTTTCGCTGGTGAACTGTGACATGCGGGACTCCTTGGCTGGTTCGAAACTTATTCATGAGGTTGTGAATACTGGGACAGAAACAAGCCTTGAGACTATATTACCCATTATTTTTCAGGAATCAATGAATTCGTTTACTTTCTATAAATCGAAATGATATCATAATCTTACGTTATCGACGTCTGTATGATTTCAAGACACCTTGAAATCATATGCGATAAAAAGAGCTGGGGTTCATGGGTGCGTAAACAGAGAGGTGCTTTTTGAAGGTTTTAATCACAGGTGCGACGGGACTGATTGGCTCAGAGCTCGGCAAGGCTCTCGCGATGCGCGGAGATCAAATCACGGCGTTTGTTCGAGATCCTGAGCGCGTGAAAGCAACGCTTCCGTTTCCAGCACGGCTCATCCGTTGGACCACAGAGGAAGAGATGTCGGCGGAGGCTCGCAAGGCACTGCTGTCTGCTGAGGCGATTGTCCACCTCGCCGGCGAGCCAGTGGCTGACGGTCGCTGGACTGACGAAAGAAAAAAACGAATTCGCGATTCGCGGGTTAATGGCACGAGCGCACTTGTTTCGGTGCTTCAGCCAAACTTGAAAAGCGCAGATCGTGCGCTGAAAGTTTTTGTCCATGGGTCTGCAATAGGAATTTATGGAAACCGCGAAGACGAAATCCTGGATCATCAGTCGGCACCTGGGACCGGCTTTCTTGCTAGCGTCGTTTCAGAATGGGAAGCCGCAATCAGCGAACTCGAAGCTGCGGAAAACCTGCGAACGGTGACAGTTCGGACCGGTGTTGTGCTTTCGAGACAAGGTGGAGCGCTGAAAAAGATGCTGCCGATTTTTCGAAATGGCTTAGGCGCGAGGCTTGGTTTTGCTGGTGCACAGTGGATGTCCTGGATCCACATCGACGACATGGTTCGATTGCTTTTGCACGCCGTCGATTCCTCGAAAGTGTCGGGAGTGATTGAGGCCGTGGCTCCGCAGCCCGTAAGAAACAAAGACTTCACGACAAGCTTCTGTGAAAATCTAGATGTCATTCAAGGCCCCCCAGTTCCGGAGTTTGCGCTGAAGCTTTTGTACGGCGAGATGGCGGATGTTTTGCTCGACTCACAGCGAGTTGTGCCGACGGCAACCAAGGCTTCGGGTTTCGAGTTTCAATTTCAAGATGTAGGTTTGGCGCTAGCGGATATTCTGGCACCTCTTCGAGGTCAAACCCACGAATTGCTCGCAGAGCAATGGGTGCCAACTTCAGCCGAAAACATTTTTCCCTACTTCAGTGACGAAAAAAATCTTGAAGAGCTGACGCCGCCTCTTTTGAGTTTTCGTGTCATCGGAAAATCGACCGACAAAATCCAAGAGGGCA
>JAXMMN010000794.1:0-1999 GCA_034366485.1 Bdellovibrionales bacterium | reverse complement strand
TGAACGGTGTCTTTCCAAGGCGAAGTCCTAGCTCGGAATCGCGCTCGAGACCTTTCGCAAGGGCAAGAATGCGGGCGCCAGTTGCTGTTGAAGCAGTCAGCGGATCAAGTCCGGTCCAAAAGCCCATGAGTCTTGTAAACCAAAGGCGATCTGTATTTAAAAACTGAACAAAACCGTTGAGACCTTTCGGAGCAAAAAGCTGCGCGAAGCCTTCCGTGTAAGTCACGATCCCACCAGGATTGTGAGTTTGATCAACGATCAATGAATCTGCCAGTGGTTGGTATTGATCGATGAGCGCCGAGTAAATCGCCAAATTCAAAACAAAGTCAGCAGGGGCATAGCCGGGCTGGCGCAACATAAGAACTGTTTTGCCGTTGTACTTGTAAAGTGCCGCCCAAACTGTGGGGAGAGTTTCAGGAAGAGGATCCGGTTTTGGAGCCGTTGGCGAGAACACGTCAAGTTCGCGCGTCCACGCGGCATAGAACGCCTGCACACGTTCACGCTCTGGTGAAACCATTGTGACTTGGTACTTCTTTTTAAGTTTTGCATTCCAGTACCAGGGAGCGTCGGCCCCCATGTCGGCAACACTGATGGAGTTCACCGTGTTCAAGCGTTCGCTGAGGCCTTCGGAAGTAAGACCTTTAATTCCCAAAAGCTGTGCAGAGTCCGATTTCGGCTGTGCGGCCTCTTCGGTCCGTGGGACAAACTCAACTCGCTGCTGCGGGCTGGTTTTTTTCCAAGCAATTTGCGCGAGCATTTCTGTTCCGTCTGGCTTCAGGAATTTGATTTGGGCAAATTCAGAAGTCGGAACTAGTTCTGGAATGTAAGAAGGTCGGTAGAAGAAATAGTAAATCATGTGGCGATCGCTATCGGCGTTCGCAAACCACGAATATTTCAAGATCGTTTTCAAGGCTTCGTCCGGCGTGACGCCATCGATGGAGACGAGTTCATCTCCAACTGCAATCCCATAAGGTGCGAGAGCAGGGGCTACGCGAGAAACAATAAACTTGTTTTCGACGGGCATGACGATGACAGGAATTTCGTAGCGATCGCGAATCGGTTGCGACAACGAAACGTGACCGTCCTCGAGCTTGCGGAGAAGCTCTAGAAAGAGCGCCGACTTTTCTGAGTCAGTCTTTGCGAGCGAGAACTTTGTTCGAACTTTTGCGGCCTCAGTTTCAAATTTGTAGCCGAAGCGACGTTCTTTGTATTCGAGTGGACCGTAGAGAGCGTTGATGGAGGATGCCATCGCGTCGAAATCAGCCAGTGCTTCTGATTCCGTCAGCGGTCGAATCGCTTCCGCGTCTTCATTACCGATGACGTTTGAGCCGTCTGATTTATTTGAGTTTAAAAAATCGAGTGAGCAGCCAGCGGAAGTCACCGCAAAGAAAAAGACCAAAGCAATGAGCCTAATAGAACCGAACATGTGACCCCCTCTGTCAACTTGGCGCCAAAGTCGCGTTCCTTGCCCCTTTCGGTCAATCAATTCCTGAAAGTGGGAATAGATTCTTTAGGTCCATATGGGTCGATTAAAGGTAAATTCGTCACAGCAGTGGCGGACTGTGTCTTCAAGCCGTCCTGTCGCGCTGTAGACACGTTTAATCCGATCTGACGCGATCCCTCTTTCAACTATTTCTCGGAGGTGTTGAAAGTCTGCCGCGTAGATTTCGGAAGCAGGCTTAGCCACGGCTCCATCAGGAATCTCAGCATCGGAAAGCGAGTCCAAAAGTTCCAAAAGAGCAAGTTTCGCAGGCTTTGTTTCCCCCCAGTCGCTGATCACGAAATCAAAATCCAAACCGTGCCGCGTGGCTCGCCATTTATTCTCGCGATACTGCCAATCCGAGGGAGTCGGGTTGTGTTGACCGTTTTTGATTGTCGCTAGAAACTTTGCCGCCATTGCGTGAATGAGCGCAGCGATTGCAACATTGTCCCTCACGCTCGGCATAATGTCACAGGTGCTAATTTCTATCGTTCCTTTGTGTGGGCTGGGACGTATTTC
>JAXMMN010000793.1:0-3615 GCA_034366485.1 Bdellovibrionales bacterium | reverse complement strand
ACCCGTTGAAGCAACATCAGTTTGACGGACCACGGGAGAATTGGCTTCAGGCGGAGGCCTTGTTGCGTGAGGCATTGTGTGAATTGAAATTACCGTTTGTCGAAGCAAGCGGAGAGGCTGCGTTCTATGGTCCCAAGATCGATGTTCAGATGCAAATTGGTGTTGGTTCACGGGCAAAAGGTGAATCGATCGCCAGTGTGCAGCTCGACTTCAATTCTGGCGGAAAATTCAACCTCAGCTACGTGGACGACCAAGGAAAAAATGTAGTCCCTTGGATCATCCATCGCGCTCCAATCGGTAGCCACGAGCGAATGGTTTCTTTGTTGCTTGAAAGAAGTCAGGGGCATTTGCCAGCCTGGCTTGCGCCAATTCAGGTCGCGATCCTACCGGTGGATGAGAGGCACGAAGAACACGCTTTAAAATTGCATCGCAGTTTGCGAGCCGCCGGGATTCGAAGCGAGTTTGTTCGACCTCAGGGAAGCTTGAGTAAAAGATTGAAACGGCTTCATTCATTGAGACCGTTTTCGAAGCTCGTTCTCGGCGACGCAGAACTCCTTTCAGGTGACCCAAGCTGGAAACTGAGTCTTCGCGATGGCGAACACAGCTGCCGTCCGAAAGACTTAGTTTCGTTTGTTCGATTGCTTGTGCAGGCGCCGTGGGGTGATTATTGAGAAATGAGTGATTTCGAAGACAAGCTAAATCAGAAGGCCGCAGAGCTCGCAGACCTGAGTGGAAAAGACGATAAGCATGTAAGTGCCGTAGGAAAGTACACACTTTATATGGTCGGGTTTTTCGGGGCGATCTTTGCGGTTTCCATTTATGGAATCAACACCGCGAAAACCAATGCTGGCCAGGGCGTCGGGTGGTTTGCTACGTTTCTGTCGGGCATAGCGTTTACCGCATCACTGTCGAGCTGGTTCGGAGTTCTGTGGGAACAGTTTAAGCGCCGCCGCTGATTGGATCTAGAATAAACGTAAAATTGGGCAAAGCCCCCATTTCTGAACGTGACAGGGGGGGGCGGTTTTGGCATATCTGGCTGACGTTTTTCGATGTATCGATTTCCGCGGAGAGGTGGCCGAGTGGCTGAAGGCGCACGACTCGAAATCGTGTAATGGCTAATACCCATTCGAGAGTTCGAATCTCTCCCTCTCCGCCACTTTTATTGAGCAGGATTCAAAGCTGCATACCCGACATTCACCCATTTCATGTCCCCGTTGAGGCCGAAAACATCAGCACCAACTTGCGGCTTTCCGTTCCAATCCAATGGGATTGAAAGAGCGAACGAAGAGTATTCTGCCCATCCTAAATCGTTGATCGGATTTGGCAGCACAATATGGTAGCTCGATCCATCGTGAGCCAATCCCGTGCCTCGACCATTTATTAACGGAAAAGACGAACGGCTTCCGACCATGTCTGTGGGGTTTTCTGCGGTTGGCCGTCGATAGCTAACTTCGAAATCCAACGTCTGATCCTTAAACTTAATTTTGATTTTGGAATTTTCAGCCGAACCAATTTTAAATTTAATGTCGCCGGCGACGTCTCCCAAGCCAGAAACACGCTTCCAGTCGCTGGCATTCATTTTGGTTCGAGAGGGAAACTGTGTATCTGTCTGATTGAATCGCTCTAGAACGGCGTCAAGTTCGCGAAGGTGAGCGAACAGCTCGTTTCGGGAAACCCGGGTAAGGCAAGTTCCCGCAGCAACAGGCGCAGAATTAGAAGTAGCGTCTATTTTTTCACCTTGGGAAGTCGGAGTATCGGCCTTGTCAGCCACAATTGTTGACAAGGACAACTTGCTCGAACCTTCGTCTGGACTTTGAGCTATCGGGGCCTTTTCGGAGATGATTGATTCGGACTGTTGAACACTCACCCTTCCAGCGACAAACGCGAGAGTGATCAGGACTGCCGAAACTACGATCTGATTGGTTTTCATGACCAAATTATTTCAAAACTGATTTCAAGCATGCAAGTCCATTCTGGCTAACCCCGCAAAAGCTTGCCGGAAGACGTGAAGACGTTTAGTGCTTGTGGAACGTCACCCGTCGAAACAGTCCGACAAGAGAAGACACAGGCGACAATTGAGACGTGGCAAGTTATTGAAATGACTTATTCGTAAACGAGAACGGGAACTTGAAAAGGCGGTTAGAGCAACTCTCCCTCTCCGCCACTTTTATTGCGACGTTGCCCTTGCGGTGCCTTCTATCAACGTAGGCGTGCGCCTCGCGAATATCATCCAATGAAAATACTTGGTCGATCACCGGTACAAACTTTTTCGCCGCAAATAAATTTACGACTTTTTGCAGGGTTTCGAGACTGTCAGTCACTGGTGCGGCAACTATTTTTTTACGATGACTTATGTTTACAAATGGAGCCGCTAAGAGCTGCGGCAGATCGCCCGAAACAACGATGAATTTACCATGTGGTGTCAGCGAGTTCTTAACTTTGGCGAACGTTAAATTTCCGAAGCAATCCAAAATGTAGTCGTATTGAATTCCGTTTTTGGCAAAATCCGAAACTGTGTAATCAATGAAGAAATCAGCACCATGCGACTTTACGAAGTCGCTATTTCGACCGCTACTCACCGCAGTCACCTGTGCACCAAGATGTTTTGCGACTTGGATCGCGGCGACACCGACGGAACCGGAGCTTCCATGAATCAAAACGGATTGCCCGGCTTGTACTTTGGCTTTGTCAACCAGGTAGGCCCACGCGGTTGTAAAGCCAAAACTAAGAGTGGCCGCCTCAGCATAATTTAAACAAGCCGGCATTTTTACGATGACCTTGTTTTCATTCAAACAGCAGTACTCAGCGTACGCGCCCATTTCTGCTCCGACCTGGGCAATAACTTTGTCTCCAATTTCATACTTACTGACGCTCGCTCCACATTCGGCAACGACTCCAGATAGCTCGGTTCCCAATATTCTTTTTCGAGGCTGATTAAATCCGAAAACTAGACGGGCGATTAACTTGAAGCCGTATGGCATGCTTAAACTTCTTATGCGCCAATCAGCCGTCGTCGCAGAAGTGGCCATCACTTTAATGAGAATTTCGTTTTCCCGCGGTCTCGGCGTGGGAATGTCGACCAAATTCAGGACCTCTGGGCCCCCATAGGTTTCGTAGATAACGGCCTTCATTTATTTGCTCCGATCTCAACAACGTTCGACTAAAACGGAAATCCAAAATGCAGACCCGGCTCCACTTGGAATTTGCCCCAACGATCTTCTTGCGCTTGGAACGACGCCGGCAAGCCTCTGTTGATCGGCCAGTGTGTTACAGCAATGTTGGGCTCTACAAATGCGAAGCTTCCGATTTTAATATGATAGCCCAATCGGAATGTGAGAAAAAGCTGTTCTCCTTCACTTAGCTTTTCCCCGCTTGTTCCAACGTACTCCTGCTTAAACCAAGTCGCGTGAAGAGCCGTATAGACATTGCCCCAAAGAAACCTTTGATAGGCGAGGCCAACACCGGCTGCATCCACGCGTCCTGGAAAGACGTTTGTCTTGCTCGACATTTCTTCCCAGGGAGTTCCCAAAGGAGCGTAGTACTTCCAGGTGATCGCTTCGATGGAAACGACATCTTTTTTCGTGAGCTGATACCCAAAGTTTAATTGATAGAAGT
>JAXMMN010000792.1:0-2033 GCA_034366485.1 Bdellovibrionales bacterium | reverse complement strand
AGGATGTTTCGCGCGCGACTTCGAAAATTTGGCTGCTCGCAGGCCGTCATGATGCGACGCCATTGTCGCAGTTTGATCGGCTGAGCGACAGGCTTCCGAATTCAAGACTTACGGCTTATGAAAAGTGCGGCCACATCCCGTGGTTTGAACGTCCAGAACTGTTTTATCGCGATCTGTCATTTGCTTTAACTTAATGAAAATACGACTGAAATGCAGCGCTCTCGCTGATCAACTAACTTTTTAGTTGTTATCGACTAAGAGTTTAGTTGATGATGTTTTCACGGGAGAACGCGTGCCAAAATCGAAAACAGAATCGAAAACAGAATCGAAACTTCTAACAGAGGGTGAACTTGAGCTGATGACCATTCTTTGGCGCATTGGCGAGGGCTCGGTTGCCGACGTGATCGCTGGTTTACCTAGAGAGCGGGATCTCGCCTACACATCCGTCTCGACAATCTTGAGAATCTTGGAACAAAAGCAGATTCTTAAAACTCGAAAAGAAGGACGCGGTCATATCTACATTCCGTGTCTCGAAAAGTCGGCCTATGAAGCTCGAACAGTGAAACATGTGGTGGATCGTGTTTTCGATGGAACTCCCGTTGCACTGGTTAAGCAGCTTCTTAGCTCTGGTCAATTGAAGTCCAAAGATCTCGAGGAACTTCGGCTTCTCATTGGAATTGAAAGTAAAAAGGAGTCCAAGTGACTCTCGCTAGCGCGTTGTCGTTTTACTTGAATCTCAATCTACTTGTTGCGATTGGATTCTGCGGACTCATTCTGACTTTCGCAGTTCTGAAATTGGTCCGACTTCGACTCTCTTCGAACGATGAACTTCGCCTTCAATATGCCGTTTTATTTTGTGTACTGGCGTTTTCTATGGTGCAGCCCTTTTTGCCTCGCAGCGAAATTTTTCAGCCGGCAGCCAAAGTTTGGTCGGCGCAGTCTTTGAAAAGCTTTAGCGAAGAATACAAGACTTCCGATCGCGCTGGATATTTAAGTCTTCCAACGTTTTCCGGCCCGTCCTTGGTGAAAGCCAACTCGTTTTCCGTCGGATGGCTTTTGATTGGATTCGGTACTTTGCTGTTGGGATGCCTTTATCTCTTTAGAGACTTGCGAAGCTTGCTTGCGATCAAGCGGCGATCGTACTTAACGAAAAAAGTCGGGCGCGTACGGATTTTTATCAACGAAGAAATTCAAGTTCCTTTTTCCTATTGGTTGCCGCGCGAGGCCAATGTCGTCATTCCCGCAACGCTTCTTGCGCGCCCCATAGATTTAAAAATAGCAGTTTCCCACGAGCTTCAACATCACCGAAGTGGTGATACGCGTTGGGTGTATCTTTTGTGGGGCTTGAGGCTTGTGTGCGTCCTCAATCCCGCAATTTATTTTTGGAACCGATGGATTCAGGAGATCCAAGAGTTTGCTTGCGACGAAACGCTGATCGGCCGACGGCGGGTGAATTCTCAAGCGTATGCACGCTGCCTCTTTGAGGTGGCGCAAACCGCAATCGTTCAGAAGCGTGCACCTGTTTGCGCGACAGGACTTACGTTTCTGACCGGGCGCAATTTATTAAAGAGGAGAATTGAACGTATGTTTTCAACTTCCGCTAACAAGATCGACCACTTTATTGGCCGATCGCGAGGCCGAGCGCTTGCAATGGCATTTTCTATAGGCATGTTCGTTGTGGTGATGGGGGCTGCGGCTTATGCATCGAAAGGTATCGTGCAAGATCGGCGCGTGAGTCTTTCCCAGGCGAAATCGATGGCCCTACGTGCACAGATAGGAACTGGAATGCCGATCGTCGTGAACGATTTGGTTCTCAGGCAACTCAATCGTTTTATCGGTACGCCAGAGGGGCGCGAGTACATGCGAAGCGCTCTCACGAGACTGGCCAATCACAAAGTCATGGTCACGGAGGCTCTTGAAAAGTACCAAGTACCTTTGGAGGTTTTAGCATTGCCAGTGATTGAGTCTGGCTATCAGAATTTGGCACAAGGCGCAGTAAGCCAATCAAATCTGTCAGCCGGTATCTGGCAATT
>JAXMMN010000791.1:0-2970 GCA_034366485.1 Bdellovibrionales bacterium | reverse complement strand
AAGATCACCATCACGCTCAACAAGTTCCGAAATCCCGAAGACGTTTTCGAGATTGTTGAGGCCGGTGAAAGCGAAGATGAAGTTCGGGCTAAACTTTTACGGCTGGTAAAAGCCGAATCGCCCACGTTGCTTCTGCACCTCGCTAACTTCGACGACTACGAGGCAGATGCGCGAGAAAAGCCATTGATTTTTTCAGTCGATCGAAGATCGGACAAAGACGGAATGCACTTAACATTGAAATGCGCACGAGGGGAAATTCACTTTGATGAAACCCCTAGGTCGATGAGCGCCACGGAGTGGATAAAATTTTGCGTAGCGACCGATGCGATTTGGGCAATTGGGTATCAGTCGCAGATTCTAAGCGCGGTCAGCAAAATGTAAGAACCGAAGGAGAGAGTGGGGGCTTGACTCCGTTCCGTGTGATCGAAACACTCAAATCGCAATGATTTTTAAATACGTGCTTCCAGCATTTGCTTTCATTTTTTTAAGTTTAAACCCTGAGGAGGCTTGGGTGTCCCGTGTTCACAATAAGGTTTTGGGAGTTCATGAGCTTTCAGATCAAGCAAGCCTCGTATTGAAGGTCGAGAAAGTGTCTGGCCCTGAGGACGTGGTCGTCGTCGATCAAAATGGCCGAGAGGTGAAGTTAAAATATCAGGCAGTTAAAATATTAGAGATTATAAAGGACGAAGCTCAAGGTTACACAACCAGTGAGATCAAGATCAAATCGCCACCCAGATCGGGCTTGCGAGTCTCTGGTGATAAGCCAGTTGCAATTGGCCAAGTCATTTCTATTTCTGACCGAAAACCACTTGCGGCCCCGGTACCTGAGGGAAAGTCGTACTATGAATACAAGATCGAAAATGCCGCCGGACCAGACGACAAGGTGGCGCTTTTTTTTGGTGGGTATTACGACAAAAATTTGTCGGTGTACTTTGGCGTGATGGGCGCGGGTCTCGCTAGTTTGGGTCAAGATTCGCTACTAAGAAAAGCAACTGCCCTGCGCGAGTATTTTGATGCGGTTCGCAACCATAACTTGGAAGAACTAAAGTCCGCTATTGTTAAGCACCCTGGTTCGATAAATGAAGTGGATGAAACATGGGGTGCCCCCTTGCACTTCGCTGCTAGGTACGGAAACAAGGAAGAAATCGATCTCCTCATTAAGAGCGGAGCTTCATTGCTGACGCGCGATTCAAAAGGAAGCGGCGTTCTTCACAATCTGGTCGAATCCCAGTTCATGGACAATCTACCGTATGTGATAAAACTGAGTGGCGACGTAAATTTTAAAAACTCGGCTGGTCAGACGCCACTTCACATAGCGGTGCAAGGAAATGCGCCTGTTAAATTGGTTCAACTCTTAACTCAAGCCGGCGCTGATCCTAACATTAAGAATTCAGACGGTCAGTCGGCCTTGGACCTGGCAAAAAAATTAGGAAGCTCAGAAAAATTGAAAGCCCTTGGATTCGCGGACAGCAAATAAAATTGGCGCTTCGATTGATATTGCTCGCACATCAGTAGCGCGCGAAAATTTCTGCGCCCTTTGCCGGTACGAGAATCGTTTGATCTCCAACTTGGACCATGTGAACAAGTGCATCACTTTGTTGAAATGGGCTAAGCTGTGTCAGCTCTGCGCCGCGTGGAAACCCGGGACCTCCGCTCGAAACATATCGCCCTTCGATCATTCCGCTTTCTGTCACTATGCGCACCTCAGCGCCCTGAATTCTGGGTGTCTTCGTGCTATAACCAGTTCGACCGTTTCCTTGGTATTCAATTGCGGGACTCGAAATCGAGCGATATTGCCCGTTGTCCGCGAACACACGCTGACCCGTGAGGCCGTTGTTGCGAATTGCCAAAGTCGGTTTGAAATCCGTGGCAGCTGCCAATCGTGAATTGCCAAACTTCGACCCGTTCACCATGACGAAACTCTTCCCGTCGATTACGATATCGGAAGAGGCAAGTGCGTCGTCGATGCTTTTCGCTGCAGTCGATTCCCAATTTTTAAGAGTGTCGACACTGTGGCGCCATCCGTGATCTGTTAGTGCGTCGAACTTTGCTGAATCTGGAAGCGGCTTTTCGGTCATAGCCTTCAAAGTTTGCAAGTTTGTTCGATTCGCAAGATAGGGATAGGCCGACGATCCTCCAGATGGAAATTCATACCAAGTTTTACCGAAGTAGTGGGCGTTAGGTTCCACGACGGCGCGAGCGTCCGCGTACAATGACTCGGGCGCCTTTCCTTTTTGATAGAGTGGAATTTTCTTCGCGATTGGGGTCTCTGTCTGCGCCGTTCCTGTGCGCGCTTGTGAAGCGGTGCCTTTAGTGGCAACGCTGGCGACAAGTTTCTCTGTTCCCATGGCCAAGGATTTCATTCCGACGCCGCCACCGAAAAAGCTGCAGTAAAAGCGGCTCTTTTCTTCTGGTGGTTTACTTTTCCAACCGGCCCACTGCTTAGAAGCGAAGCTGTCGAAGTTCGAGAGTGTTTCTTTGAGTCGTCGAACTTCGTCGATCGAGTTTAAGACCCATTGTTTCGTGTTCGTTACGAGATACTTCACGCTTTTCGCAGCACTTACCACTGGATCTATGGTTACTGAATTGAAGCCTTCAATAGTCCCGAGTCCACATTTAGCGAAGCTGCGCCCCAGGGCGTAAGTGTACTGCCAGTCCTCACTTTGTTTTTGCAAATCGCCAGTGTTGCTCTTGCCAGTCGACACGTCCTCGCCTGCCGGAGCCCGACCTGATGTTGGCGCCGATGATTGGGCGGTGTACGTTTCCTTGAAACTTTTGAAGAGCGATTTTACTTCAACAACTGAGAATCCAATGAAGACGATGGATGCCGGTTTGTTATCAAGCGACATTGTCGCAAAAACACCACCTGGCACCTCGAAAAGTTTGTCGGCAAGTTCCGCGCTTACTCGTTTGCTTCCCAGCAAGATGCTTCGATCGAATTTCGCATCGGTCGCCAATAGCTCGAAGCTT
>JAXMMN010000790.1:0-4766 GCA_034366485.1 Bdellovibrionales bacterium | reverse complement strand
GAGCGAACAAGCTAAACGTCAATTGCCTGGTGCCATCGCGGACTGGTTAAAAAAGTTTTCTGAGCTTCCGATCTACAGCGACTTGCAATCAGAACAAGTAGCCATCGATGCTCACCGCAAATCTTGGGCAAGTGCGCCTTTTCCACCTGTGTTTGTAACAACCGATGCGGTCGTTATTCAGGCTGGTCACATTGTCATGATCCAACGAAAAAAGGCTCCGGGGCGAGGGCAGTGGGCGATCCCTGGTGGATTCCTTGATCCGCACGAATCGCTTGAAGACTGCGCCATTCGTGAACTACACGAGGAAACACAGTTTGATTTGTCGGTCGAAGAATTGCGCAAAGCGCTTGTTCGAGTGCGAACCTTCGATCATCCGCTAAGATCGTCGCGAGGACGTACTATCACGCATGCGCACCTGTTTCGCCTGCCCGGTGACCGAGTTGCGAAAATTCAAGCCAGCGATGATGCTGCGGCCGCCAAATGGGTTCCGCTGTTAGATGTCGGAAAGATGGAAGAACAGTGCTTTGAAGATCACTTTCATATCATCCACGCGATGATCAGTACGTGAGGATCAGTAACTGGGCCCTAGCACTCAGGGCAGAGGCCAGAAAACTCAAGGCGGTGAGTGAGACTGTGGTAACCGCGCTTTTTTAGAATCGATTCGGTGGGTGCAAGGGAGCAGGCTTCGAGGGTTTCTGTTTTGCCGCACGCTCGGCAGATAAAGTAATGATGATGGTGCCCCTGATCTTTCGAACCGACTTCGTAAACCGCGGTTTCTCCACCGACATCGACTCGCGAGATGAGACCGATTTCGTTGAAGTAGGACAGATTGCGATAAATCGTCGCAAGATCCGGCTTTGCCGTGCCTGCACCGGCACTGACGAGATGTTGGAGCCCTTCGGCAGAGAAGTGCTTTTTTGATTTCAAAGCGGCTTCCAATAGAAGTTTGCGAGGCTCCGTAAGACGTGCACCGTCACGTTTTAGCGCTTCGGCTAGCCGCTTAAATGCCTCTTCATTGGAAAGCCGGTGGCTGCAATTCATTTGCGCACTTTAAGCTAATCCTCGAAGTACGGCAATTGACTGGTAGACAATTCAGAGTTGTCAGAATTATGAACAGATCCATGGCAAACGATAAGACAGCTCCAGCGGTACTTGCGACCACCTCATACGAGGGAATTCCAGAAATACGTCCTCAGGAGCTTCATACGCTCATGTCGGCACCCAATTGGTCAGGTTCAAAGGTGCGCCTGGTCGATGTTCGAATGGCCAATGAGTTCACAGGTGAACTCGGACATGTAACTCACTCCGAACTTGTGACTTTGGGCCCTGATCTTCAGAAGTTCCTCGATGATGGTGATCGAAAGATTCCAACCGTCTTTATTTGTCGAAGTGGCGCGCGATCTGGTCAGGCCACTGGATATGCTGTGGATATCGGTTATGAGAATGTGGCGAACCTTCAGGGCGGAATGATTCAATGGAATAGCCAAGGGCTTCCCGTTGTGAAGTAAGCCCCACTCAGGGCCATCTTCTGGATTTCAAAAAAAAACCGGAAGCGAAACGCCTCCGGTCTCTTAAACGATGTTTAAGTCAAAAAGACTTACCAACCGCCGCGAGCTGCGCCGCCACCGCGTGGACCACGAGGTCCTCCGCCGCCGCGACCTTGCTCCATTGGCTTTGCTTCAGCCACTTTCAAGTTTCGCCCATCAAGCTCTTGGCCATCCATGCCCGCGACTGCTTTTTGTGCGTCATCATCCGAAGCCATTTCGACGAATCCAAAACCTTTGCTCCGGCCAGTTTCTCGATCCATGATCACTCGCGCGCTCTCAACAGTTCCAAATGCCGCGAATGCACCGTTCAGACTTTCGTCTGTGGTCGAGTACGATAAATTACCTACGTAAAGCTTCTTGCCCACGAAAACCTCCATTAAGGACCTTCACATATTATTAACACTTCTATTCGGGAGATGAAAGAGAAGGAATGCTGAGATATTGTTGAAGGTATGTTTAGGCACCGAGCGTCCGAAGAAATCGATTTAAAGACACTTATAGATTGGTTTTTACTGTCATTTTTAGCCGGCAACATTAACACGGGTGGCTATCTCGCGTGTCAAAGGTTCGTGTCACACGTCACTGGCTTCGCCACGCTAGCGGGGATCGATGGTGCGCTCGAGCTTTGGTGGGAAGGCTTAGGGATTCTGACCGTGCCGGCTTTCTTTTTATTAGGAGTTTTAATCTCCGCCTATTATGTCGATCGGCGCGTTCACGAGGGTAAAAGGCCTCGTTATGCATTGGTCATGGGCTTTGCCACGTTGTGTTTGATACTGGCCGGTGCTGGTGGGGTCGCTGGTCTTTGGGGGGAATTTGGACATGAACTCGAGATCACGAGAGACTATGCATTTCTAGCGTTGCTCTGTATGGCCAGCGGACTTCAGAACGCCGCTCTAAGTTCTTCGAGCGGATCGACTTTGCGAACGACTCACCTCACTGGAACGACAACAGACTTAGGAATCGGCCTCATGAGATGGGCGACTTTGTCGCGCAAAGATAGTCGTAGAAATAGCGAGATGAACGGAAACTTTCTTCGGATCGGCTTGATCTTTTCTTTCATGATTGGCTCAGGGGTCGGCGCTGTTTTGTTTTTAAAATATAAGTACTGGGGTTTTGCGCTGCCAATTGCGATTGCTGGCTATGCGACTTATATGGCGTACCGTCGTTCAGGTGACCAATCGCCTGCCGATCCCAAAGTAGCTCCATAAAAAACGCTCCAGGTTTCTCTGGAGCGCTCTTTCTCATCGACTGAATTTCAAATTCCGAAGTTAAGGCGTCGTCAGGATATCGAGGAGCTTTGTCGCTACGATATCTGGGTTCGTCACGTCTTCTCCGCGGCAAAGTTCATCTTTGCACTGGTAGGAGACATTGCAGGCGCCACGGCGAATGAAATCTGTTTCGCCGCGAACAAGAATCCCTGCGACTTCATTTGTCGTTTCATTGAACACTGCAGAACCCGAGTTTCCGCCGTAGGTGTCGAGATTCGCGACAAAGTATCCAGGTGTATTGCGACGAACTTTCGCTCCGCCAGCAATTTTTGCCGGAAGACCGACGGGATGTCCGATGACCAACACAGAGTCACCAACTTTTGGTGCTGCGCTAGAAAAACGAACGGGCGTTCGTCCAACAACTGGGCGATCGAGTTCAACTAACGCGAAGTCCGCGCCGCTGCCGTCAACCTCTTCATGGAGGACCTTTTTGCAACCATAAGTGTCTTCGATTTTCACGGTGTGCGGATCGCGACCTTTAGAATCAATCGAGAAATCAAAAACGAAACGTGCGTCTTTGCAGAAGTCAGCGTCTTGTACGCAATGACCAGCAGTCGCGATGATATTGTCAGCTACCAGAAAGCCAGAGCAGAAAGCCGGAGCCAACTGATCGTAGAACTTTTCTGTTTTGCAGAGGTTGTTCGACTCGCCGTACTTCGATCCTGTCACTTGATTGGCGACGGGGCCTGTGGCGCGCAGTGAGTGCTGGGACATGATGGCGACAACAGACCGTGCGAGATCGCGGCGGCTGGCGTCGGCTTCCTCAAATACCTCAAGGCGGTTGTCAGCGCCGTAAATGACCAGGGGGTGCATGCTTGCGGCAAACCCGGTTTGTGGAGCAGACACCATTGCGGCCGCGAGGGTCGCGATCAATGAAAGCCCCAGAGTTAAAGCACTTTTTGAATCAACTTTAAGCGACTCAGTATTCGTTAGCGACATGAAACCTCTCCTTGGTCAGTCGTGAGTGGAACCAAATTGGAACCACCCTCAGGCTAAAAATACTACAGGGTGGTTGCCAAGACCTAAGCCGAGAATTTCATCATATTGCGCGCCGCATTTTTGCTCATATCGAAATAGTAAGACTTGGGCGGGAGTCGGTGCCCAAGCGACCGCCAAACTTGGTCCCAAAGACGCCGAAAAGAACAGATGGGCATTCGCTGGGCAGTCTAGTCATTTCACCTTTTCAGTGAATTCAATGTGGACCTTGTTCGACCAAATGATCGCTTTGCCGGTTGTTCGATAGAGAGCCTGAATCTGAAATTTTCCTGCGGGAATTGGAACGGTCAAAAGCTCAGCAAGATCGGCTTTGTAAATCTGAAATCTATTCGGCTGAAGAGTCTGTGTTTTAATAACGGCTCTTGGTACGAGTCCGCCCGCCTTTAGAAGTTCCTTTTTTCGATAGGTGATAGACTGAATTGTTTTGGATCCAGAATCGTCCAAAAGCAGGAACTCAAACTGAGTAGGTCCATCGCTTCCGGGAACTTCTGCATTGCTAGGTCCGTTATTCAGCAAATTGATTTGCAACGGAATCGAGTCACCGAGCTCGACGGCCTTCACTTGAGTCGTCAAATTTAACGTCAAATCGTTCATGCTTGTTTCTTGCCGGCCTGACTTGCCCTCTGCATGGCCGCTAAAAACTGCCACAATAGCTAGTACGTAAGCAGTTAGTTGAGTGGCCATCCAGAAATTGCCCCTTTTGGATTGTTAGGCCTTTGGTTCGCGCAGTGCTCGACGAAGAATCTTACCGACATTCGTTTTCGGAAGTTCTGTGCGGAATTCGACCGCTTTTGGGACTTTGTAACCAGCAAGACCAGTGCGGCAATGCTCGATCACTTGTTCTGCGGTCAAAGTCGGATCCTTCTTTACGATGAAGACCTTCACGACTTCGCCTGACTTCTCGTCGGGGATGCCGATGGCTGCGACTTCAAGCACTCCTGGATGGGTTGCGACC
>JAXMMN010000789.1:0-5489 GCA_034366485.1 Bdellovibrionales bacterium | reverse complement strand
AGACAACCTGATAAGTCAGGGATGGGTTGCTGACAGTTGAACGCTCGCGGAAGCTCTTTGTCGCATCAGTATGGAAAGGCTTGCGAATCAGAACGCCGACGTCGAGCGACAAAGTTTGCAGCTCGCTGATTTTATATTTTCCACCGATAGAACCCGACAATGCTGGTTGTGCTGGGTCGAAAACAGTCGACGAGATATCTGGTCGAACATCCGACATTGGATTGTTCACAGTGCCGCCGTTGTATCCGAGTGCAGCAGAGAAGCTGTACAAGTTCTTCGAGCCAGTTTCAGCACGAAGTTTGCGGTTTGTGATGACTTCGTCAACGCTCGCTTCGCCTTCTTTTTTCACAGGCGCGTTCGGCATCACTTCTTCGATTTTCGTTGTTGTCTCAGCGGCTTGTGTTTCTGTTGTTTCAGCAAATGCCGAAGTAGAAACGGCCAAGAGGCCGGCAAAAACGAGAGTTTTCGTTAGTTGAACTGTCATATTCGTTAATTCCCTTTGTTCGATCTGTTTGTGGGCAAATGCCCTATTCTTATCTCTTTTAAAGCGAAGGCCCTGATCGCCACCGTATTGATGTCCAATCAAGGCCAAGGAAGTGATCACTCAATGAGGTGATCACCTCTTATCTAATATCTTCCCTTACAAGTTGATATTAGCAGTGATTCCAACGTTTGTTCGCTCAGCGCGAATGTCTTCTGGAATAAACTGAACGTTTGGATACAGATACAAGTCACGAGTCACAGAAATACCGAGTCCTGCTGACTGGTAAACTTTGTTTGCAGTCCAAGTCCAGAAGTCGCCAGTCGCGCGCGAGTGATCTGCCATGAAGCCGATCAATGTGCGGAAGTTCAGTTTGTCGTTGAAGACGTATTCGAAGAATGGGAACGCGCCCACTCCGAAGTCGCCTTGGTTCGCTGCCAAACGAGCATCGTCTTTGTCGAAGATCGACGAGCTGATCGACGCGCTCAAACCAACCGATGTTTTCGATCCGCCGAAATCATAGACCATTGTTTGAGAGAGGCCGAATCCCGCGACGTAACCGTTTGTGCGCAAGAAATCAGTTGTGTAAGCCGATGCAGAAAGTGACGACACGTTTTGAATGCCGAGAGCTTTGTACATAGTCGTGTAGCTCACGCCTGGGTTTGAAGCCGAGCTGCGTTCACGGAAGTTCTTTTTGTCATCGCTATGGAATGGCTTATCTACGCCAACGCCAACAGAAGCAGAAAGAGTTTGTAGTGGTGAAAGGCGATACTTCATGCCGACCGAGCCGCTGAGGCGTGGTGCGATTTGAGTCCCAATTCCAGCAGTGATGTTAGGACGAACATCCGACATTGGGTTGTTGATCGTTCCACCGCTGTAAGTAACAGCTGAAGAGAAGCTGTATTTTTTCTTTGCGCCAGTTTCAGCACGAAGTTTACGGTTTGTGATGACTTCGTCGGTGTCGACGTCGCCTTCTTTTTTAACGTCAGCGTTCTGTGGAGTGACATCGCTCAGCTTGGTTGCTGATTCGCCTGAGGCAGGTGCAGTTGCAGTTGTGGATGTTGTCGTCGTTGTTGAAGTCGTTGATGTTTGGGCAAAAGCAGCGCCAGTGAATGACATTGCCGTTGCGAACATAGCGACTTGAGCCAAGAAGCCTGCAGACATAGAAGATCCCCCTAAATGGTTCAGCAGCTTTTGCTGCTGAAATTTTAAAACTTATCAAAACCTTTTTAACGTTTGGTCGGCTGCCTGAGCGTCATCTTTGAAGTTCTAGAAAACTTCCCAGAATGCTTAGAACCAAAACCCCTTAAGGTCCTAAGCCAGTTCAAAGAAAACAAAATCCGAATTCCGACCGAGAAGAATGTCAGCAAACGCTGTGCCGATAAGTTTAGGCTTTATCGAATCTGAAAACTGAACCGATATCGCCGTCGCCGAGGCAGCCCCAAGCTCATTAATCCCTGCTCGGTCTTAAAACGCTGACAAAATCTTGTAAAATCTAATTCTCCGGGCGAGCGCGCTGCGGCAATTTCGAAACAAAAACTCATCCCCATGGTCATGATAACGGTGTCACTTCTTCACTCCTGAGGTAGGAGGTTCTACACAGTTCCCGTTTCAGGAGGTCCCGAATGACACCAGCCAAGCAGTTCAATGCCGCCGAAGAGCGCAAAGCCGACACCTCCTGGCAGACCTTGAAATCCCTTTTACCCTATCTTTGGCCGGCGGGACGCCTCGATCTCAAGTGGCGCGTCGTCGTGGCCATGCTTTCTTTGTTGATAGCTAAGTCAGTGAACGTCTCGGTCCCATTCTTTATGAAGGGAGCGATCGATAAGCTGTCTTTGGTCGTTCAAGGAGAGACTGTCTATATAAGTGCAGCCATCGGGCTGACGGTGGCCTATGCTGCTGCCCGCATTGGCCAACAGCTCTTTTCAGAGTTCCGCGACTTTATTTTCGCGCGTGTGACACAATTCACACAGCGTCAGATTGGTTTGAGAACTTTTGAGCACCTTCACTCTCTTTCGCTCGCTTTTCATTTGGATCGTCAGACTGGTGGGCTTTCACGAGTCATCGAGCGCGGCACAAGAGGGATTCAGACGGTCCTTCAGTTTATGTTATTTAACATTCTTCCCACAATCGTTGAAGTCGTCATTGTTTCGGTCGTTTTGTTTTTCACGTTTGGATGGCAGTTTGCGCTCATCACGATGGGAACGATTGCGATTTATGTTTGGTACACAATAGCGATCACAAATTGGCGCGTGAAGTTTCGCAAAGAGATGATGCAAAAAGATACCGAGGCCAATACGAAGGCGATCGACAGTTTGTTGAATTTTGAAACCGTTAAATACTTTGGCAACGAGACTCACGAACACAAACGTTTCGATCGGGCCCTCGAGGGATACGAAGCAGCTGCCATTCAAAGTCAAACATCCCTTTCTATTCTTAATTGCGGGCAAGGATTTATTATTGCCGTGGGTCTTGTCGCGGTGATGGTTCTCGCCGCCCAAGGCGTAGTAGCGAAGACGATGACGATCGGCGATTTTGTCGCGATCAATACCTTCCTCATTCAGTTGTACCTGCCGCTAAATATTCTTGGCTTTGCGTACCGTGAAACAACGCAGAGCTTGGTTGAAATGGATAAGATGTTTGAACTCCTGTCGGTGGAACGGGATATCAAGGACCTTCCTGATGCGACAGCACTTCAGCTGACGAATGGCGCAATTGAATTTAAAAATGTTTCCTTTCACTATTCGGCTGATCGACCAATTCTAAAAAATGTAAGCTTCGAAGTGCCACCTGGAAAGACTGTCGCGATCGTCGGCCCGTCAGGCTCGGGAAAATCGACATTGTCCCGTCTTTTGTTCCGATTCTATGATCCGACCACAGGAACCGTTTGCATCGACAAGCAAGACCTTCGCGAGGTCGAACAGGCGTCTGTTCGGCGTGCAATCGGGATTGTTCCTCAGGACACGGTTCTTTTTAACGATACCATTGGATACAACATTCAATACGGTCGCCCGGAAGCAACCGAGCATGAAATGAAAGAAGCAGCAAGGCTTGCTAAAATCGACACGTTTGTGGCGCGTTTGCCACAGGGCTATAAGTCGATGGTTGGTGAACGAGGACTTAAGCTTTCAGGCGGCGAAAAGCAGCGCGTGGCAATCGCTCGCACGATTTTGAAAAATCCAAAAATTTTGGTGTTCGATGAGGCAACATCGGCTCTCGATACTCAAACGGAACAAGGGATTCAGGCCAGTTTGCGAGAGGTCGCGCGAGATCGAACCGCTCTTGTGATCGCTCATCGACTTTCGACAGTTGTGGATGCCGATTTAATTTTGGTTCTTAAAGATGGTGAAATCGTAGAGCGAGGCCGACACGAGGAACTCCTCCAAATTGGAGGCGAGTACTCTCGAATGTGGAAGCTTCAGGCTGAGGCACAGGATGCCAAACGACGTCTCGATGCTGTCACCAGCGCCGTCCACTCTTAGATATTTTTAGCTTTTTTGTTTGCCTGGCTGATGAGATTTTTCTATGTTGTTGCGAGTCAGTTGCAATAGCAAGCAATAAGCTGCAATAAACGGCAATTCACCGCAACACAGTAATAAAGAGGGCGTGCGCATGCAGGTAAGTCGACGGCGATGCTTCATTTCAGTGATTGCCATTACATTTATGGCAAGCGCGGCCCAAGCTTCTGATCTCGGTGGTCTTAAAGTATTTTCGGCCGTGGATCTCGTTGGCGATCTTGGACTTGAGAATGCGCCGGCGGACTCGAGTCGATTGAAAGTTCGTAGCTTTGAACTCGCGACCTTCGGTCCTGTGGATCCCCTTTTCGATGCAACCGTGAATGTCGCGGGCCATGATGAAGCTGGGACGATCGAACTTGAGCTTCATGAAGCTTATATTTCTTCCGATGTTGTTCTTTCAAAGCTTCTTGCCGGCACCCGATTCAAAGCGGGTCGCTACTTATTAGGAATTGGTCGGCTCAACCAATTTCATTCTCACGAATGGCCGTTCACTTCTGCGCCAAAATCTCATCAGCAGTTTTTCGATGAAGAAGCCGCAATCGACACTGGGTTGGAAGTGGGTCATTTATTTACTCCGGGTTCCAACGATTCCGATTCCATTCAGTCGCAAGGCAGTTGGGTTTACGACATTGTCTTGGGTGTAACGAATGGATGGACCTATGGCCATACACACACTGGTGGAAGGCGGCCGCTGGCGGCGACTCATTACCTGCGCCCGACCCTGTTTCGTGATCTCGATGACAACGCTGGCATTATGATCGGCCTCAACTACCTTGGGCGAACAGATGCGGACAGCGTAAAGACCCAGCTTACAGGATTCGACGTCACATTTAAAAAACGCGAAGGGAAAACGCTCCGAAGATTCCTTCAATCCGAATGGTATCATCGAATTCAGACCTCTTCCTATTTGCCACTCTCTGAAGAGGTCGGCGGCTATGTCTTTTATGGCCAAACAGTCGATGAAGCGGGCGAATTGAGTGTCGGTCTTCGGCTAGATGCTTTTTCAAATCTCAGTCTTCGCTTCTTGAATGGTGAGACGAAATCGAATCTCGATTATGCGGTTGTCCCTAATCTTTCCTACCGCGCGAGCGAGTTTTCTACGTTTCGGATTACGTATGGATACGCCGTCGACACCAGACAGGGCGAAGACCCTCGCGTTGAACAGAAAGTCGAATTACAACTGATTGCACTTTTCGGTGCCCATCCTGCGCATGACTTCTAGTAGGCAGAAGGTTGTCGACATTTTAGCGGTTGAAATTTTCGATCCTGAAAATGGTCGAAGTATTTCTAGGCCTATTTCGTTTTCAATTTCCTCGGGTGATCTCTGTGTGATCGCAGGTCCCAATGGCGTTGGCAAATCCACGTTGCTTCACGGAATTGCTTCTTCCCTGGCTTCGAAAAGTTCGACCTCGCGAATGAGAGGCGATGTTCAGGCCCACCAGCGTGTCAGTGTTCGACTGCACCCGCAGCTTTCGGCGCCGATGTTTGCT
>JAXMMN010000788.1:0-4990 GCA_034366485.1 Bdellovibrionales bacterium | reverse complement strand
CGTTGTCCTCATAACGAAGAGCCATGCGATGATCGAAGCTCATTCAAGTAAACATCAGGCGAAGGCGAACGTGGCAGCGAAACCGAAAGCATCAGGAAAATCAGGCAGCGCGGAAAAATCGAGTGGTGCGGCTAGAGTCGCGACCGGATCGGGTGGAAAAACTTTGGTGGTTGTCGAGTCGCCGACAAAGGCGAAGACGATCCGCAAGTTCTTAGGCAAAGATTTTATCGTTGAAAGCTGTATGGGTCACATTCGCGACCTTCCCCAATCTTCTAAGGACATTCCGGAAAAGTTTAAAAAGCAAAAATGGGCGCAGCTTGGTGTCGACACGGATCATGAATTTGAACCCATTTATTGTGTCCCGAAAAATAAGACGAAAGTCGTAAGTCTTCTCAAAGAAAAGCTGAAAGAAGTAGATCAGCTATTACTGGCGACGGACGAAGACCGCGAGGGAGAAAGTATCAGCTGGCATTTAGTGGAAACACTCAAGCCGCAGGTTCCTTATCGCCGCATGGTATTTAACGAGATCACCAAAGACGCGATCATCGAAGCGCTAAGCGACACGCGTGAGATCAACGCGAACCTCGTGCGTGCGCAAGAAGCGCGGCGTATTTTAGACCGTTTGGTCGGTTACACGATTTCGCCACTGCTTTGGAAAAAAGTTGCTTATGGCTTGTCGGCCGGCCGAGTTCAGTCAGTTGCGGTCCGGATGATTGTTGAGCGCGAACATGAACGCATTCGTTTTCATAAGTCGAGCTATTGGGATCTTGAATCAGAGAACGAAAAAGACGGAATCAAATTTAAATCTCGTCTGGTGATCTATGACGGAAAACGAATCGCGACCGGCAAAGATTTTGATTCGACCACCGGTTCGCTTCTAGAAGAACGAAAGAAAGATACTTCTGCTCTTGATGAACCGCGAGCGAAGGCTTTGCTTCAAGAGCTGAAGTCACTTCCGTGGAAAGTCGTGGAAGCAGAAGAAAAGCCTGTTTCAAGAAGGCCACCTGCGCCTTTCATTACTTCAACGTTGCAACAGGAGGCCAACCGCAAGCTTGGGCTTTCGGCGCGCGAAGCGATGCAAGTCGCGCAAAGTTTGTACGAACAAGGTTTTATCACTTACATGCGTACGGATTCGACCTTCCTTTCGACGCAAGCCTTGGATGCGGCAAGAAACCGCATCACAAAACTGTACGGGAAAGATTACTTGCCCGATGCGCCTCGAACTTATGAGGACAAGAAAGCTCGTGGAGCCCAAGAGGCCCATGAAGCGATTCGCCCAGCGGGAACTGAAATGGTCACGCCGGAAGAAACGGGACTCACTGGACTGCCGATGAAGCTTTATGACCTCATTTGGAAGCGCACGATCGCAAGCCAAATGGTCAATGCTCGTCAGCGCCAATTGTCGGTGAAGTTTGAAGTTGGCAAAGGGACGTTTTCGACATCTGGGATGACAATTGAATTCCCTGGTTTCTTGCGCGCCTATGTTGAAGGTAGCGATGATGAAACGGCGGCTCTTGAGGAAAAAGAAGTGCGTTTACCGGCAATGGCCAAGGGCGATTCGGTGAAGTGCGACACGATGTTGGCGCAAGATCACGAAACGAAGCCGCCCGCGCGCTTCACGGAAGCAAGTCTTGTTCAAACGATGGAGCGCGAAGGCATTGGCCGGCCGTCAACGTACGCGTCGATCATTGGAACCATTATTGATCGCGGTTATGTGCGTAAAGCTGGGAACGCCTTGGTTCCGACATTTACTGCGATGGTTGTCGCTAAACTTTTGGGACAACACTTGCCAGAGTTCGTGGACCTTCGGTTCACGAGCGGCATGGAAGATTCTTTGGACGAAATCGCTCATGGTGATCTCGACTCAATTGAGTATTTAAAGACGATTTATTTTGGCAAGGGATCGAAGTCCGATGGTCTCAAGTCGCTTGTCGAAAAACAGGAAAAAGAAATCGACCCAAGCGAAGCGCGCTCGATTAATCTCGAGGGATTAAAGGGTTTAAGTTTCCGCGTTGGTCGCTACGGTGCCTATGTTTGCCGAGATACGAAGGACGGAGAGCAATGTGCGTCCATTCCGGATGCTCAAGCGCCGTCGGAAATTACGGCAGAGATCGTCAATAAGCTAATCGATCAAAAGTTGAATGGTTCAGATGCTCTTGGAAAAGACCCAAAAACCGGGATGCCGATCTATGTATTGAGCGGTCGCTATGGGCCGTACGTGCAACTTGGAGAGTCTGAAGGCGAAGATGCGAAACCAAAACGTGTTTCACTTCCAGCCGGCATGGAGCCAGAACAAGTGACGATGGAAAAAGCGCTTCAGCTTTTAGAGCTGCCAAAGCTTCTGGGAAACCATCCAGGCACCGGCAAGGAAATCAAAGCAGGGCTCGGCCGCTTTGGACCTTACATCGTTCACGATGGCGATTTCCGTTCGATTCCGAAAGGCGAAAGTCTGTTTGAGGTCGGTCTTGATCGAGCTTTGGAACTTTTGTTGAAGCCGAAACAAGGGCGCGGTCGCGCGGCGGCTCTTCGTGAACTTGGCCCTTTGCCAGGACGGGAAGATAAAGTTCAGGTTTTCGCAGGCCGTTATGGTCCCTATGTGAAGCTCGGTAAAGTAAACGCATCGCTTCCAGAAGGAATGAAGCCCGAGGACATCACGCTTGAGCAAGCGTTGGATTTGATCCGAGCTCGCGGTGGCGATGACAGTCCGGCGGGTGCTGATGCGCCGCCAAAGGCCAAAACTAAGGCGAAGTCTGCAGTGAAGCCCAAAGCAGCTGCGAAAAAGGCCTCGGTTGCCGCGCCAGTAAAAAAGGCTGGAACGAAGGTAGCGCCTCAGGTTGCTGCCGTTCCATCGAAAGCTGCGGCGAAGACCATCGTTCGTAAATCCACGTAGCCCTCGATAGACATCGTCCGATCTTTCGATGCCCCACGGGTTGAAAACAGCCCGCGTTCGAGCTAGTTTCCGCCTCGATGACGGACCGCAACGCTGGCGACGGCCAGGACAGTGAAACGCCGAAATTCGATATTTTACCCGCGGACCAAGGTTCGCGAGCAGGTGTTTGGACGCCTCCGCCTCCGGAACGAGGCCAGCTCGAGCTTCCAATCGGTCGAGAGGTTGCGCGCGATCGAAACGCCGATCGCGGTGGTCGAAGCTTTTACTTTTTTGATTTTGACGACAACGTCGCATTTCTCGCGACGCCAATTATTCTCTTTGAAAATGAAACGAAACGGGAGCTGAAGGTTTCAAGTGGTGAGTATGCGCAAATTCATCGCGCCCTTGGCAAGCCCGGACCCTACCAAAACTATCACTTGATCAACGACGACCAGGTTGGGTCTTTCCGATGTTTTCGAGATCGTGACATAACATTTCTGGATCGACTTTTGGGTCGCAAGCAAATGTTCGTTCAGGATTTGGCCGCAGCTTTAGGTCTGCCAGATGTCGATTGGAAGGGGCCGTCTTGGAGTTGTTTTTATCACGCGGCTCTTAATCGAAGGCCCATGAGTGTGATAACAGCGCGCGGTCACTCACCGGAAACAATTAGAGAGGGCGTTAATCTTTTCGTGGATCGACAGTACCTACCGCACGAGCCGAACTATCTCAGTATTTTTCCTGTGACGAACCCAAGTGTTCGCAAACAGCTTGGGTGTAACGATGGCTCGACCTCTGTCGCGGCATTAAAGCGTGCGGCAATTCGGGAATCCGTCGAACGAGCCGTCGAAGTTTATGGAAAAAGTGACTTCCATCGCTTCGGAATGTCTGATGACGACCCGCACAACGTAGAGCTGATCACCGCGGAGATGAAGGACCTGAAGGCAAAGTATCCGACGATGTCGTTTTTCGTGATCGAAACTCAAGCTGGACGTTTTGTGAAGTGGGAAGTTTACGCGGATCACACTGAGGCGACGGTTTGTTCAACGAATGCCGATTTCCAGTCTTTTGAGCAGCTGACGCTACTACCTCCATAGGTATAAAGTTATTGGACTGGGGTGCTGCGCGCGTTTTGCACTGCACTTTGCTTTGGCCCAATCCCGGCTTTGTCTTCTGAAAGGAAGCGTCATGACGTCTAGCTCTCGGATTCGATTAATACTGTCCTCTTTAGCTGTGGCAGGTGTGGCCACGGGAATCGCCGCTTCTGTTTCAACGGCACAATCTTTGGCGCAGCTCTCCGAGATGTCTCGCCCAGGTGGAATCAAACTTGGGTGTGAAAATGTTCGCCGAATTCAGGACAAGTTTTTCGATCAGCATATTCTTTTTAAGAATCCAGATGCGGAAATTGAAAAGCGTGTTGTCGATCAGTTCGTAAAGCGATTGGATGCGGCAAAATTATATTTGCGCCAGCCAG
This sequence comes from Bdellovibrionales bacterium, assembly GCA_034366485.1. Taxonomy (GTDB): domain Bacteria; phylum Bdellovibrionota; class Bdellovibrionia; order Bdellovibrionales; family JAMPXM01. The sequence goes on along the minus strand of JAXMMN010000788.1, from coordinate 650 downwards.
ACGTCGATCTCGTCAAAAAACAAATGAAGGGTCTCTTCAAGGCTCTTGAGAACGACAACTGTGCAGCGATCTTCGATGCCTACGCTCTCTTGGAAAAGCGCGTGCAGGAGCGTGTTGATTTTGCAAAGACGACCTTGAACGCGAAGGACTTTAAATTTGATTCGACGACAACTCTCACGTTGGATCCGGATGCGCGGAAGTATCCAGCAACGGTTGCAGAGCAAAACGCTTATCAAAAAAAATATCTTCAGTTTCAACTTTCGAATCAACTGGCGACGGGGCTGAAGCAAGACGAAGCGATCGCTCAGGTCATTCGGACGTACGAACGCGGGATGAAGCGCATTGTTGAGCAGGACAAAGAACAACGCCTTGCGGACTACCTCGAGTCTTTTGGCCGTGGGCTTGATCCGCACACCTCTTATTTTTCGAAAGACACGTTGGAAGACTTCGAAGTCCAAATGTCGCTTTCGCTTGAGGGCATCGGCGCTTCGCTTTCGTCTCAAGATGGATTTACGGTCGTGGAACAGCTTCTCGACGGCGGAAGTGCAAAGGCCTCCGGCATTGTTCAACCGCAAGACAAAATCGTTGCGGTTGGTCAGTTCAAGCCCGACGGAACTGAAGACCAAATGGAAAATGTGGTTGAAATGGAT
>JAXMMN010000787.1:0-3365 GCA_034366485.1 Bdellovibrionales bacterium | reverse complement strand
GTAAATGAGCTGAGAGATCAGCCTGCCGCAACTGCAATTGGCACTCTCTCGCCAAAGTTTTCTGGCGGCGATCTTAAAGAGAGTGAACTTTCATCAGTCGAAGATCAGCCGGAACTTAAGTCGTTAGAGTTTTTTGTTTCGCAGGCGGAAAGTGAAAAAAAATTAGCGAGGCTTTCCTACCTCCCCGATTTCGTCATTCAAGGAATGGCCATGTACCCAAGTCCGGAAATGATGGAAGAAAAATCGAACTGGGGTGTCATGATTGGAATCAACCTCCCGCTTTATTTTTGGCGCAAACAATCTGAGCTTTCAACAGCGGCGTCCATAGATAAAGAAGCGGCAATTTTAGAAAAAAGAAATATAGAAAATCGACTTAATACCGAATCTCTGGACGCCAGAGAACAATTCAAAACAGCCAAAGATGTCGCAGCTCTATACAAAAGCACAGTTATTCCCACAACAAATTTGGCAGTCCAAAATGCGAAATCCGGGTATGCGTCTAGGCGCCTTCCGCTCACCCAATACTTAGAGACCCTCAAAGTTCAGCGCACCCAGGAGCTTGAATTCTTGGCAGCTCAAATAGATGTGGAATTAGCGAGAACGAGGCTCAAAGAACTTCTCTCGTCACCTCCGCTGTTGAGGCTTGCACCAGCCAAACCAAGTCTGTTTGGCGGTGGCACAATGGGAAGCGGCTCGATGGGCTCTGACACTGTTGGGATGGGACGCGGGATGAGCGGGCCGACACGAAAGTCAAAAGGATCGTCCGGACCTAGCGAAAGTGGGAGTTCGGGAATGGGAGGTATGTAATGCGAAGTTATATTTATTTTCTTTTACTGATGGGTTGTGCGAATGCGTTCGCGCAAACTCATACTGGACATGGAGAACTGCCAAAGACTCCCAAGGCTCCCGTCAAATTAGCTCCAAAAAAGGCAGAGCCTGTAAAAAACGAAGAGGCCCGTGTACCCATTGAAGTACCCGTGGCGCAGCAGTCAAAAATTGGGCTCAAGGTCGTAAAGGCCGAGAAGAAAAAGGTAGAGCACACAATTAGAACCGTGGGATCGGTCACCGCTGACCAAACCAAAGAGGCTCACGTCCATACAAAAATTAACGGCTGGATTGAACAAATATATGCGGACTATATCGGTAAGCCCGTAAAAAAAGGACAGTCCCTTTTTGAACTCTATAGTCCCGACCTGGTTTCCACGCAGGAAGAATACTTAGCGGCAAGAAAACAAGGCGCGCCTGGAAGAGAAATCGCCGTGACGGCTCTTGAGCGACTCAAGCTTTGGGGAGTTCCACAAAGTGAGATCGATAGACTTAAGAAATCAGGAAAAGCCAAGAGGTCGGTGACATTTGATTCGCCTGTTGATGGTTTTATCGTCAATAAGACCGCCATTCGAGGAATGTACATTACTCCTGAAATGGAACTCTATCACATCGCCGACCTTTCGCGAATTTGGATCCTTGTTACTCTTTATGAATATGATGTGGCCGTCATTTCCGTCGGTGATCAAGCCGAAATTCAGCTCCCGTATGACCCCGACAAATCATTCAAAGGAAAAATCAGCTACATTTATCCAGAGATTGAACTTGAGACGAGAACCGCCAAAGCGCGAATTGAATTAGATAATCCCGATCAGAAATTGAAGCCCGGAATGTTTTCAAATATTTCGTTAAAGAAAAATCTCGGCGAGGCCATCGTTATTCCCGACGATGCAGTTATTGATACCGGCACAAGAAAAATCGTTTTTGTTAAAACCGGTACATCCCGCTTTGAGCCAAGAGACATCAAAGCCGGTCCGAGAATTGAAAATACGTTTGCCATTCTGTCTGGACTCAAAGAGGGAGAAGAAATTGTGACAAGTGCGCATTTTCTTATCGATGCTGAAAGTAAATTTCAAGCCGCCCTTCAGAAAGGTTCACCAACTGATTCAGGTCACGGCGGACACGGAGAAAAGTAGGATGGCTTTATGATCGAAAAAATCATCACATGGTGCGGAAGAAACGCCAGAATCACGGTCATACTTGCCGTACTGCTAGGGCTTTGGGGAGCTTATTGCCTCAAAAATATTAAAGTCGATGCGATTCCAGATTTGTCAGAGACCCAGGTTATCATATTCACAGAGTGGATGGGCCGAAGTCCCGATCTGATCGAGAATCAGATCACGTATCCCTTAGTCACCGCCATGCTTTCGGCACCAAAGGTGTCAGTCGTGCGTGGATTTTCAATGTTTGGAATGTCCTTTGTTTATGTGATCTTTGAAGACAAGACCGATCTCTACTGGGCAAGATCCCGGGTCATTGAGTATTTATCAAAGCTTTCAGGACAACTTCCTCAAGGGGCAACGCCTTCCATCGGACCCGACGCCAGCGGCGTCGGTTGGGTTTTTCAGTACGCCTTAGTCGATACCTCTGGGAAATATAATCTATCCGAAATCAAAACCTTTCAGGATTGGTATTTAAAATATTGGCTAACTTCAGTTCCAGGCGTTGCCGAGGTCGCAAGTGTTGGTGGATTTGAAAAACAATACCAGGTCGAAGTAGATCCAAATAAACTTGCAGCCCTTAAGATTTCCATTCAAAAAGTCATAAGCTCGATTCGCGAAAGTAACAGGGATGTTGGCGGAAGGACGCTAGAAGTTTCCGAACGTGAATACTATGTGCGGGGACTTGGCTACATTAAAGACCCCCGGGAAATCGAAAGCATCTCTGTTGGCATTGGGCCGAATAACACTCCCATTCGGGTCGCAGACGTGGGCCGAGTCAGCCTTGGGCCTAATATCAGACGCGGACTTGCCGATCTTGACGGCAAAGGCGACACCGTCGGCGGCCTCGTCGTGATGAGGCAAGGTGAAGATGTTTCCAGAGTCATTGAATCCGTTAAAAATAAAATTGAAGAAGTTAAAGGGGCGTTTCCGCCGGGAATAGAGCTCAAAATTATTTACGACAGATCTTCGTTAATTAAAGAAGCTGTCTCGACTCTAAGAAGTAATATTATCGAAGAAATAATTCTCGTCTGCTTGGTTATTTTGGTTTTTCTATTTCACATCCGCAGCGCTTTGGTTGTCGCCATCACGCTGCCGCTTTCGATTTTGATTTCGATGATTCCGCTGTATTACCTCAATATTAGTCTCAACATTATGTCGATGGGTGGGATCATTCTTGCCGTTGGTGACATTGTAGATGGTGTTGTCGTCTTTATCGAAAATACGCACAAAAAGTTGGCGGCCAACAAAGGTGCGAGATCCTCACAAGAACTTGCTATTGAGGCCTGTAAAGAGTTGGGGCCATCGATCTTTAGTGCGCTCCTGATTATCGGCATTTCTTTTCTCCCGATTTTTGCTCTCCAAGCGCAAGAGGGAAAG
>JAXMMN010000786.1:0-19567 GCA_034366485.1 Bdellovibrionales bacterium | reverse complement strand
GCAGCTCTTGGATTCAATGTCCCGGTATTGATGGACTGCGCTGGACCACTGGATCCGCTTGCGAGCGTCATCGTACCTGATGTGCTCAGTGTCCCTGTTAGGTTGAACGTTGCAACGTAGCCGTTGAACGACACGTTATTGAAGATGGTAGTGCCCGGCACGACAGCTGCTGTAATTGAATTTCCAGTGAAGGAAATTGTCGAACTACCGGCATTGACAGTGCCGTTGATGTGCTCATAGCCGCGAGAAATATTTAACGTTCCCGATAAGGTCACGGTTCCGCCACTCGAGTCGATCGCTAGTGCCGGAATCGATGCGCCGACACCGCTGAGTATTGTTTGATCAGAGCTTCCTCCAGCTTTCACGACCGTGGAACCTGTGGCACCGTTTGCATTAAACGAAATACTGCCGCGACCCAAAATCGTTCCGCCGTTTATGCCGACCGTTGGACTACTGCTAGTGCCCGCTATTTCAGTCGAGCCAGCAACATCTACGGTTCCCGTGATATTGAAGGAGCCAGTGTAACCTTGAAAAATAACATTGTTGAATGACATGGTCCCAGGAGAAATGCTGTTAACGGTGCTGAATGCGCCAAAAATGACTGTCGATGCACCTGGATCGACTAACCCTTGTGAATGCGTGAGATTTGCATAGAGAACGATGGTTCCTGCTAGCGATACCACGCCACCCGTTGAGGCGATTATGATCGAACTAGATCGCGCTGTAGAAACACCTGTCAGCGTCTGATTGGCGCTTCCATTAAGCGTAATAGAACCTGTTCCCGAATTGGGGGCCGAGCCAGTTAACGAAACGTTTCCTCGGACTTGCCAGTTGGCATTGTTCCGATTTCCACCAAACACGAAATTGCCTGCGACGACCAGTGTTGAGGCACTTGTAATGCTCGAGGACCATCCACTGGATTCTGTGTTCGCGGTGACTTCAACATTTGCGAATTCAAAACCCGCTGGAACAACAATGTTGGCTGTCGTGTTGACGGATGAGCTGGCACCGCGGCTCAAAGAAAATCGAACCGTTCCCAAATTTGTCGCAAACGAAGTCCCACTCGCAATCGAAAGTGAATTCATAGACGTCGATTGGGTCGTCGTCATTCCTAGCGTCAACACTCCGGTCGGTGCACTGAATGAGCCTTGAACGAGATCCAGCGCATAAAGCCAAATATTTGTCACACCTGTATCAGGTAGCACCTGTCCCGACTGCTTATTGACTCGCATCAACTGGCTGGGCGTTGCGCCGGCCGTATTGATTTTCTGATCACCAGCTCCTATGAGCTGCAGAATTCCGGTGCCCGGTGTGTTTGTGTTAGCAAGATAAACATCACCCTCGACATCGACGTGAATATTCTGCGTCGGTCCGTAGTCATAATAGTTTCGCAAGACCTTGATGGGTGCCGAAAATCCTGTTTCGTAACCGACAGTTGTCAACCAACCACTATTCGCAGTCGTTGCTGTGAACTCGAGATCATAGGTTGTGAACCCTGCTGGCACTGCAATCGTATAGATTCCATTGCACGAAGTTGAAGACGGTCGGCTTTGAATGAATTTTAAACGTCCACTCCCATGATTGAAAGTTCCGCCATTCACCCAGAGCACAATCTTCCACGGCGTACATTCCGAATTGCCAAGACTGAGCGTCGCCGAAGGGGCCGTGAACACACCTCCGTAGAGTGACATGGAAGACGTAATTGAGATGTTTGCATCAGAACCGGTGAAGGTACCCGCCTTTACAATCCAACCACCAGACCCAACCGCAACAGTGACGCCTGCGTTTTGTGTGATCGTGCCAGTAAAGCTTTGCAACATGTGAATGCCGCGCACATTCACGGTGTCATCCATGGTCGCATCGCAGTTGGCTCCACAGATACTATTAAAGACAGCAATATCTGTCGCGGTAGGTACGGTGTTATCGGTCCAATTGAGTGGGTTCGACCAAAGTGTATTTCCACCGAGACCCGTCCAAGTGATCCCGATCGAGGTTCCGCACGAGACCTCCCCGAGAATGTCGGTCCAACTCGCCGTCACGGTCCCGCCGTTACAATCGAGTTTCGCATTTGCTCCCACTGTCAATCCGCCCGCTACGGCAAGATTGAAGCCCGCGAGATCGGCCGTACCTTCCGTGATCGTCACTGCTTGGCTTGGTCCCGAGAACGAAAGGTTTGAGCCAAACGTTAAAACATCAGTCTTCGAGTTTTTATCAACCGTGAAAGTCCCTTGCGGAACGCCGACGGTGGCGCCAGCTGAAATCGAGGAGTTGCCTCCCAACGAATTCAAAACTGCATTCCCACGATAGCCGAATGGGCTGATCGAAATGTCTCCGGAAACATTGAAGGTACCATTGTTTAAAAGTTGATTGAGGTAGCCTGCTCCGTAGGTATCACCGATGATTAGATCTCCATCGACCGTGACGGTCGCGCCACCAAGATCATAATTACCGTAGTGACTTGAAAGACGAAGATTGTTGTAAGCGATCGTACCTGGGACGAACGGACAAGTGCGACCATATTCACAATGAACCCAAAGTGAAGATCCGGTGGTGACGATAGAGCCCGATTGATAAGTGTAGTAGTTAGCGACGTTGACTTCGCCATTCAATGTCACTTGGTTCGCGCCTGAAGCAATCGTCAGAGACGGCATGAACAGGCCAGCAGCACCATTGATTTGTTGCCCGGAAGCATTCCCAACTAGCTTAACAACGGCACTTCCTCGAACACCTGTATTGATGACATTGTAGTTTCCAGACAAAAGAAATGTACCATTATTGACGGGCTGATTCGTATAGCCAGCGCCATATGTGTCACCCATCGAAAGATCTCCGGCAATCGTCATGGTGTTTCCACCTAGATCGTACGAAGAGTAGTAACCACCGATCAGGACGTTGTTATAAACACTCACCCCTGGCGCGATGTTACATGTGAGGCCGTAAACACACGCTAGCTGAAGTGTTCCATTGTTCGCGGCGAATGTTCCCGGCGCAACGACCGAGAAATCACCTTGCGTCAATCGCAGTAAAGCTGACGTAGCTTGAAAACTACCACCAATCACAGAAAACAAATTGCTGACAGTTAGGTTGGCAGTTCCTCCAGTAAAGGTACCGCCACGCTGACGAAACCCGCCAGTTCCGATCGTCACGAGAGTCGCGTTTTGCGCAATGGTACCGGTGTAACTAGAATTTAGTCGCAAGCCACCCACGCTCATGGTCGCTGCGAATACTGGGTTACAGATGACCGAACATTGATCGTTAAAGTACGCAGTGTCAGATGCGCCCGGTGCAACGTTGCCAACCCAGTTTTCAGCTGTGGACCAATTCGCATTTGCGCCAAGCCCCGTCCAGGTAAATGGGATTTGGAAATTCAAAGTGACACTCGCTGTATCTGTGCCGCCTCGGCCGTCGGAAATCGTATAGTTAAATCCGTCTACTCCGCTAAAGTCCTCGCTGGGTGTGTAGCGAATAGATCGCCCAACACGTACCGCTGTACCAGAATTTGGAGTGCTGACATTTGTAATCGTCAGAAAATCGCCATTTGCATCTGTGTCGTTCGAAATCACCGCTATAGTGATTGGAGATAGCGTCGTGACATTCACCGTGTCATCTACCGCGACCGGCGGAACCAAGACTTCGTCGGTGATTGTGACTGTGTGAACAAAGTCATTCCCAATGGTTGCTCCGGTCGCTGCACCTAAGGTCAATATCGCCGTCTCATCGGACTCCACTACCTGATCTTTTAAAACCTGCAGGTCTAGAGACCCCGAGCTTGCGCCAGAAGCGATCACCAGATTTCCGCTCGCACGATTGTGATCTAAACCTGAGGTTGCAGTACCTGAAACCACGTAGGGGATTGTCACGGTCGAAATCGCCGCCGTATTTAAGGAGACGGTGATCGGCACGTTTCCCTGGGACGGAGTCTCTTCTGGCAGAAAGTAGGCAAGTGAATCTTGATAGGCCATATGATGAGCCTGGAAATAAGAACTCGAGTGTTGAACCCCAGATACACGCACCTCATCGACGGTCCCGGAAAGATATCGCTGATCTGCGGTATTATTGCCACCGATCACCCATAGTCGATCGACGCCGATTCCTCGCAAGTCTGTTGTAAACGCGCCACCTGTTGCACCGCTCGACGCAGTTCCCACACTGACACCGTCTACAAACAGCTCAATCAGATTTCCCGCATTTCTGGTGATCGCAACGTGGTGCCAAGCCCCGTCATTCACAACTGGTCCCTGGATCTCCGCAAAAGTTCCCCCCGTGCTGTCACGCATGAGGACATTCATTCGCCCAGGAAGCGAAGTCGCTCCATTGAATCCAATATAGAGGCCCAATACGTTAAAACCTGTCGCAGCATCTCGAAACGCAATCAACGGTCCGGCCGCGTCGGTAGTTTTAACGAAAGCTGAAACTGTGAACGGCGCTGATGCGGCAAAATTTAAACTCGCGTCCGTACCTACAGAAATCCAATCGTCTCCGCCATCCAACTGAATACCATTGCCAATCGCACCTGGAGCGAATGCCATCCCTGTTCCGCCAGCATTATTGGCAGAGGCATTCAGACCTACGGATGCTGCTATTGCTGCACCATTTGCAATCGAACCTACCGCACCGTTGAGATGAAGAACTTTCGAATGGGCGGCGGACCAAACGTTGGAAGCATTTTCTGCGGACGCCGCAGCGTTATTTCCGTAATACATCCAAAGCACAGTTCGCGCTGGTTCAGCATTCAATGTTGGTATTTTAACCCAGACAAAGGAAGTTCCAGCAGTGTCCCAAGATTCAATTTCATATTGAAGAAGGTTTCCTGAGGCATCAGCAAACCGTAAATCCGCACCAAGGCTAGCGGTATTGGCGTAATTGATTTTCGTTGAATCGAGTTTCAACAAAAGAGAAAAATTTGAAACTGATGCGCTGACACCTTCAACGACGATCGGACGTCTTGCCGTCCAACCGCTGAGTGTCGAGGGCCACACGCCGGTGGCACCAGCTGATTCCGACAAGGAAGAACTTGTGGTTGTAAAATTGGCGATGGGCTCGGACGCACCCAAAAGATGGAACAGAAAGTTTTGTGCAAGACCGGGAATGGAAATTAAACTTGCACTCACCAACGCCAAGACGGCAGCGCTGTGACCGGCTGCCGTTTTTAGCTTTGAGATTTCTATTTTTCCAAGTTTAGTTTTCATCGTCTTATCAAGGTGTCGCAAATCCTGTTGACCAAGTTATGTAGCAGTTCCAAGTTCCCGCACCAGCGTCGACAAAGAGAATTCCATACACCGTCTGCGTGTTGTTGATGGTTGGTCCTCTTGCGGGCTTGTAGTAGCTGTTTGTACAGCCGTTGAAGGTGTAGGTACGAACAGCCGTGTCTGCCACAACGATATTATAGAGACCCCCGTGTGCCGGGTTTTGTAAAGTGATCGTCGATCCGCCAATGTCGCTTAAAATATGAGTATTGGATGTTCGCAAATTCACGGTCGCCCCTGTCGGCAAAGCCGTCGGCGTGCTGACGAGATTAGATGCGACTGTCACCTGATTGCCATCGTCTGAGATCAATGAATCTGCCAATGCCGATGTACCTGAAAATTTCGCTATTTTCCCAGCTGTTCCACTCGCAGTTGCGCCTGGGGGCTGAACGAGGTCCGCGTAAGCGCCGCCGTTTTGCGAAACCCGAAACTTTCCTGACGTCGAATCAAAATAAATTCGACCTTGTCCTGCGGCCGAAACAGCAGGTTCGGCAATTCCAATCTGTGATTGTGAATTGTAGATCAGCACACTTCCGTCGCTGTTAACCCGGTAGCGTTCGTTCCCGTCGAAATTGAATCGAGCCATTGTCGATGCCTGAAGATCGAGGTCCGTTGTCCCACCGTTGTTGTTCTGACGAAGCTTTAAAATACTCGTCGATTGATCGACAGAAACTCGGGCCGCTTTATTGACGTTACCGCCATCGATAGAAATGTTCCCTACAACCGAAAGCTTTTCTGGCGGATCGGTAGTACCGATGCCCATGCGGCCTGTCGAAGTAATTCGAACAGCCTCAGCGCGAGCGTTGTTCAATCGAGGAGCGAAAACAAGTGAACCACTTTGTGAACCCACCGTGTTGGTCTCGATCATGGAACCGATGTATCCGTACTCCGACATCGTCGAATCCGCATCATACATTCCGAACCCGAAACCAACTCCAGCGCCGGCACTGTTCACTCGTCGTTGATTCTGCAGGGTTGAATAGGTCCCAACGCCACTGGTGCTCGTGTTCTCAAAAATCGCTCCGCCCCATGTTCCTTCACTGGAGAGAATATGTAGCGTGGTTGCTGGAGAAGCGGTGCCTACGCCCACACTGCCTGTGTTGAAATAAATGTTGGCGCCCGATGTCGTCCACTGACTACTGACTGCCGCATTCGTCCATCCTAAGGTACCGGCCGCATCTGTAGTTACCAACGTTTGACCAGTACCGCCGACGGCACCCGGCAAAGTGATCGAGTAGCTTGTCGCAGCTGCAGGAGCTTTTAGCTCAACATAGTTAACTGTCGCGTCTCTTAAACGCGTCGCCGAGGTAGAAACTCTTCCCGCCGAAAATCCGCCAGTGCCGTCACGACGTACGATTGTTGACACCGTGTTGGCATCGGTCGATGCGTTGGCCAACACTGTAGCGGCGTTAACGTTTGCCGCCGTCGAACCACCAACAAAGGCCACTGTCGCAGCGACGGACCCGTTTCCTGACGCTGTGACATCGCCCGTCAGCGCTGATATCGCAGCCGATCCCGTCGTCAAAGTAACCGGCCCACCGCTGCTTTGAAATTTCAGTCGTTCGTCCGAAGAATCATACCAAATCGAACCTTGAGTGGGCGGCGTCATAGGCGCGCCAGCAAGAACTGGAAGCTGAGCACCCGTGGTGGAATTCGATCGCATGTATGTGGAACTCGTTCCGTCCACCAAACTTGTCACAGCATTGAACCGCGTGGTGTTCGAAAACAGACTTTCCAAATTGCTTTGTGTCAGCACCGAACCTGCCGCGGTGTTGACCTGCAAAAGATTCGAGCTACGCAAACCTTGAATCGATTCCGCACGCTCCGCAATCAACGCGTTTGGCACCGAATCAATCGTCAAATCAGGAGACAGCGTACGCTCTGCGCCACCCAATGAAGATGGAGCAATAATGATCCGTACGAAACGGCGTTTGCCACCGACAGGCGAAACGATACATGGCAAGCCATCAGCGACGGCCTTTCCTGAGATCGGAGCCAAGTTCGAAAAAACCTCTGTCATGTCGTTGCCAGAGTCGCCAGTCACTGTCCGCTTTGTCGACCCTGTTTGCGATCCGACTTGAACAGTGAAGTACCCTTCCGATGCGGCTGTGCTGATTGATTGCTGCTCTTCATAGAGCACACAAAGCTTAGCATCGTCCAAAATCTGGAGGCGCATGCCGATGGTACTGTCGTTTAAAGGTGTCGTTCCTTGAGGATTGCTAAACAGACGTCCATCTAAAGTGAAAGACTGGGGAACGTCGGCCGCGATCGCAACGCCGAGAAATGCGCCTTGAATAAAGACTGTGGAGAGTAAAGTTCTATAGAAGAGCTTCACTGTGCCAACCCTTCTGTTCGAGTGCGGTTGATCGAAACACGAGCCGAAACATCAGCACTCGTCATTGGGCGATCAGTAATTGTGATGTGCGTCCGAGCAGAAACTTCCCCGTCTGTCGACGTGGTGGTCCCGGGAGAAATTTTAACGTTGGAGTTTCCTTCGAAAATCGCAGGCACTCCTGCTCCAGGACGGACGGACCGAACCCAATCTTCAAGAGTTTGGCCGCAACCCGAAAGCAACATGATGCCCGCTAGCGAAAGGGCCAAGCGACGAAAAAAGATATGATGAGATGCAAAAGACAACCAGTGACGTTCCACATAGGTCTTTTCGACAGGTTGGTCTAGGGAGATAAGCCTTGGGCGCTGAGATCTCGAATCGAGACACCAATTTCACATCATCTAAACATCAGGTAAACATTAGTAATCTGACACTGGTCTAAACCGAGACAATCAGAAAAAATCAGTGGCCAAGTAGCGCAGAGTACTCGGCAATCGGCTCTTCGGCTTCGATTGGTACATCATTCACGACTGCGATGGTTTGGCTTGAGACTCCGACGGCGGCCGCATCGGTGACATCTCTTTGCAAGCGAGCATCGGTTCCTTTTGCCGCCATACAAGAATCAAAAATCTCGCGTTTTATCTGAAGACCTTCAAGAACTCGGTGAAGATCGCTAAGTTCCTGCGGTGGCGCAGCGACCATCGCTCGATGATAGTCTACAAACTTACCTTGGTCATGTGCACAAAAGCTACCCAATGCCGTTAATCGAACAATCGGCGCATCTCCCTCACCTACTTTGTATCTCACGTGCAAGTTCGCATTCAATACCTCTAGCTTGCTCCATAAGCTCGAGCAGCTCGGGCAATGATAGTTAGCAAACACAACCAGTGTCCCCTTGCCTTGACCAAGTTTCACCGGTGGAAAAGCTCCTATGGCCGCTTTGACCTTAGGACGATGATAGGTGAGTGGAATTTTCCAAACCGAGTCTCCTTGGCTCAACAAGGCCTGGTGCTCTTGCCTCTTCGCGATTTGATTTTTCAGAATACGAAAGTTACCCTCAAGATCGTTTCGCTGCTGTGAATTCAACTTAGATAGATTGATGTTTCGCTGTTTCGCAAACTGTTTCAATTCATCTTCCGAAACTGCGATGTCTGTTGTCCCGGTTTCGCTCGATTTTTTTAGATTCATCTTATCAAAAATCAAGTCTTCGGTCCTTTGTCGTTTTAGCCGGTACTTCTCTCGCTCGAGCGCTCGCAGCTGCTCATCCAATTCAGGCAGAACATCACGACCGTAAATTTTGACCTCTCGATCTCCGACTTTCACTTTCGCGAAAACCATGTCGTGTTGATTTCGAAGACTGTCGGAACCAAACCACTTTCCAATTCCAAAGCCGGAAATGAAAATTAAAATTCCGAGACCGATGCCCAGAAGAATCATTTGCGGAGTGGAGTACCATTTTGCTTGATCTGCCATAGCGATCATTCTGAATGGATCAGGCGCGAGTTTCAACCCAGTACTTACGAACTTTCTGGCCATCTTTTTGATCGACAAAGGTCGATTCTAAAATTCCGCCGAATTCCTTCATGGCTCGTTCGATTGCGACCCATGAGCCCACATTTGATTCGGCGCAAGTAATCATGACTCGATCAATTCCAAGCTCTGCTGCCCGCCTGAGCCCAAGCTTCAACATGGCCGTCGCGAAGCCTTTTCCGCGGCTTGGAGGGTTCACCGCGTACCCGATGTGCCCACCGCGAACAGTGAGCGCCTCGTTCAGACGGTGACGTAAATGCAGTCGGCCAACAATGGCTCCATCTTGAAAGCCGTAAAACATTGTGGCGGGTACAAGGTGAGCTGGAAGTCCGACGCCTAGGGACTCTTGGTCCATTTTCTCCACGATCTCGGGAAAAGTGACGCCTGGTCGCCAATGCCACGACAGCCACTCACGATCTTCCTCAGGCCACTGAGAGAGGGCTTCGAAAAACGCCGCTTCGTCTTCCAACTTCAGTCTTCGCAGTTCCATATCAAAGGCCTCTCGCGTGGCCCCGTTTTTCCAAGTAATAGTCCCAGTCCCCGTCGACAATGTGCAGTTCGTTTTTGTCGAGCTCAAAAACGCGGGTCGTGATTTCCTTTAGAAAATGTCGATCGTGGCTTACGATCATCACTGTGCCAGGGAAGTTCTTAACTGCATCTAAAAGTGCTTCTCGCGACGCAATATCTAAATGGTTGGTCGGCTCGTCAAGTACGAGGAAATTCACTGGTCGCGCTAGAATCGTCGCAAGGACGACTCGCGACTTCTCGCCACCCGAAAGAATAGAAATTTTCTTGTCGACTTCATCACCCGAAAACTTGAAGGCACCCAAAAGACTTCTAACTGTGCCAAGATTGGAATTTGGGATTCTCGAGTGAACCTCTTCCACGATCGTCGAGCGAGGATCTAAAACATCCAAAGAGTTCTGACTAAAGTAGCCAACTTCAATCGAAGCACCAATCGTCGACTGGCCTTCACTGGCCTCGGTTTGCCCCGTGATAATTTTAAGTAGCGTCGACTTTCCCGCCCCGTTCACGCCCACGACGGCAATGCGATCCTGACGCTTGACGAGGCCGCTGGCACCCCGAAAGACAAGCTTCTCGCGGCCATCTTCGGTCTTCCAAGTTTTCCCTAAACCTTGAAATTTAACGACCTCTTCCCCTCCGCGAGGCGGAACTGGCCATTCGAAATTGATCATCTTTTCTTCGGCTGGAATTTCGATTCGATCAATTTTGTCGAGCTTCTTAACTCGCGATTGGACTTGCGCCGCGTGGGAAGCCCTTGCGGCAAATCGAGCAATGAATTCTTCCTCTTTTGCCAACATATCGTCTTGGCGTTTGGCAGCCGCGATCAGCTGCTCGAGGCGGATGGCCTTTTCACGTTCATAGAAATCGTAATTTCCGCCATAAACCGTGATCGTCTTATGCGCGACTTCGATGACCTTCTTCACGATTCGATTCATGAACTCGCGGTCATGGGAGGTCATCAAAATCGAACCTTTGAAATTCTGAAGCCATTGCTCAAGCCAGATGATCGACTCGATATCCAAGTGGTTCGTAGGCTCGTCCATCAATAAAACATCGGGTTGCAAAACCAGAATCTTGGCCAATGCGATTCGCATTTTCCAGCCACCCGAAAAGGTTTCGGTCATACGCGATTGGTCCTCTGGCGGAATTCCAAGTCCCGTCAAAACCTCGGCCGCGCGAGAGTCCAAATCATAACCGCCCAAGCGTTCGAACTCGGCCTGAAGCTCGCCGTAACGCTCGACGGTTTTCATCATCACGTCGTCGTCCATCGGTTCTGCGAGTTTGATTTCCAATTGGGAAAGTTCAGTTTGCATCTTGGAAAGATCGCCGGCCGCAGACTTAACTTCTTCCAAGACTGTACGTCCGCGCATCTCATCGATGCTCTGCGAATAATATCCAACAACGGTTTTATCTGGCTTTGAAACTCGGCCCTCGTCCGGCGTCGTTTCGCCGACGATCAATCGAAAAACAGTGGTTTTTCCTGCTCCGTTCGGGCCGACCAGACCGACCTTTTCGCCGGGGTTCAGCTGGAAGTTTCCGCTGTGAAAAAGAACCTTATTGCCGTGCTGCTTAGTGACGCCCGAAAAATGAATCATTGGCTACGAGTGGTACCACCGGATCCGGCCGCTGTCGACTTTTCTGGCGATTTCGCTTTCACGGCCCAGACAAACCGAAAGCGCGAAACTTCTGCACCGTCAGCCATTCGGCCCACGGTCTCTACTTCCAAAGTCACATCCTCGCCACGACTTGCCCTCAATACAGCATCGTGAATTTCCTCACCTTGGCCGCAATAGAAGGAAGTTAACGATTTAGCCTTTTTACCGAATTTCGCATCCATAGATACGACCAGCATTGAAATCGACTCTGGTCCAAGACCAAGATCGGCGATCGCGCGCAAAACCAGTGCACCAGTTGAAAGTTCCGCCGCCGCCGATTGGGCGCCAAAATAAATCGAATGAAAGGGATTCTGCGACCGCCAAGAAAACGGCAGGTCCACTTGGCATTCAATGCGATTGATCTTGGCCACCGTTGCGCCGATAAAGGCCAAGACAGGTACCTTCGCGACGAAAAAGGCGTTCCGTAATAGCGGGTCGTGGAACGCTCGCTCGAGCTCTTCCCCGGATTTGGGCAGTTCCAGATTCAGCCGGTCCGTTACTCGTTTAAAGAGGCTCATTGCCTGATCGGTGATAGATTTATTTACCGGTTCAGTTTTCATTGGCATGGTTCCCATCGAAATTGACTGCGAGTTGACAGATCACCTAAATCCCACCAAGGGTAGTGACCAATGAAAAGCAAAAAAACCACATCCTTGACCAAGTCAGCTAAGTCAGCCAAGCAACCCGCAAAGTCTGCGGACTTCTGGCTCAAAGACGTTCTCCCATCGCCGCAGCGCCCAAATGGGCTCTCCGACGATCAAAAGCGCACGAAGATTGAAGCGTCAGTGAAGGACATCTTAGAAACGCTCGGCATGGATCTCGAAAATGACTCCATTGCCGACACCCCACGACGTATTGCCAAAATGTATGTCGACGAAATCTTCTCTGGCCTCAACGGGAAGAACGTCCCCAAAATCACGACAATCAAAAATGAAATGAAGTACGACCAAATGATCGTGGTCCGCGACATCGCCGTACTTTCTACGTGTGAACACCATTTCCAAACTATCGATGGCCGAGCCGTTGTTGCCTATATCCCGACGGAGAAGGTTATCGGATTGTCGAAAATCAATCGAATCGTGGACTTCTTCGCAAGACGCCCACAGGTGCAGGAGCGACTGACAAAGCAAATCGCAGATGCACTTGAAACGTTGCTTGGCACTCCGCACGTCGCGGTTTCTATCAATGCAAAACATTACTGTGTGATTGCGCGCGGGATTCGCGATGTGAGCTCGACGACTTCAACAACCGAAGTTCGAGGCGACTTCAAAGAATCAGAGGCGACGAGAAAAGAGTTTCTCACACACTGCCGCCCAGCCAACTCATTCTGCTAGATTTCATCGTTCTAGATCCGAAGCGGTCCAATCCGGGCCGCGACGGGTCTTTCAAACGATTCGAACTAAAGGCCTAGCGTTTCTTTTTGCGACCAGTGAGGCTCTTCTTTTTGCTAAGACGGCGTTTATGCAACTTGTTTACTTTTTTCTTCTTCTTCGGTGCTGCTTTCTTACGGGCCATATTTCACTCCTTGCTAAACTGTGACCCAGCCTACCGGAGACGACCCCAGTCTCACAAGACAATTGCGCCAAGGTGAACTAAACTGATTCGACATGAAGTCATCCACCGGATCCCGATCGTTTAAGCTCCTGAAACTTGCGGCAAAAGTCGGCACAAGCGAGCTTGCCCAAAACATAAAGTCGCGCCTGCCAGGTGCCGAGAAGAAGGACTCCGAAGGGGGAGAACGGCTCCGCGCTGATGCCCGCTTAGACCAGGCAAAGTGGATCGCCGAAAACCTTTCCCAACTAAAGGGAGCGGCCATGAAAGTTGGCCAGCTTCTTTCTATCGACTCAGCAGACTATTTTCCACCGGAAGCGATGGCCGTGCTTTCGAAGCTTCAGGCCTCAGCCGAGCCCGTAAAGTTTGAAGTCGTTCGCAAAGTTCTCGCAACCGATCTCGGCGAAAAAACATTGGCGGACTTCGATGATCTCAACGAAACGCCTGATGCGGCCGCAAGCATTGGTCAAGTTCATCGTGCCCGCCTCGGTGACAAAGAGGTCGCAATAAAAATTCAGTACCCCGGCGTAGCGGACTCGATCGATTCAGATTTAAGAATTCTTCGAGGCCTTGCGACGACCGTGCTCGGCGCCTCCGGACGCGACGTCGATCTGACGTCTTTCTTCCAAGAACTTGCTCGGGTCTTGAAGCAAGAATCCAATTACACGGAAGAGCTTCAGTTGATGACGGAGTATCGAAATCAAGTCCTCAAAGCACAAGACCCCGAACGTCCGCTCTACATAGTTCCAGAGCCAATTACTACCCACAGCGGGCGGCGAGTTCTGACAATGACCTGGGAAACCGGCTCTGGCCTTGATGTCTGGCTTCGAAGTCGCCCTTCTGTTGAACGTCGCGAGCGTCTTGCGCATGGAATGCTGGACCTTTTCTGCAAGGAATTTTTTGATTGGGGCCTTGTACAAACAGATCCAAACTTCGCCAATTTTCTAATTGGACGCGATCACAAAACCGGGCTCGATACGTTGGTACTTTTGGATTTTGGTGCAGCAATCCGATATGACGAAGAATTCAGAAATCGATATCGTAAGTTTCTAGCTGCCATGGGAACACTCAGTGCCTCACACATCATTCAAGAAGGCATCGAATTCGGACTGATCAGCGATCGCGAAAGCGACGAATCGAAACAGCTCTTCGCTGATCTCATGAAACATTCGATAGAGCCATTTTACGACAAACGTCAGCCATTCAAGTTTGATGACGATGACTATGCGAAAAGAACGAGAGAAGCAGGGACCCGATTTGCAAAATCGCTTCGCTATTCTCCGCCGCCAGAGCAAATCATTTTCCTCCATCGCAAGCTCGGAGGAATGTTTAATTTTGTTCGGAAATTAGACGTTAATTTAGACTTAACGCCCTACTGGAACAAGATGGTGGGCTCGCCACCACCAAAGAACTAGAACGCCATGCACATCAATTGAAGCTGCGGATCGGCCTGGATGATCGATTTCGCACGATTCAAAAATGCAGCCGCTTGATCCTCTTCATCCAACTTCGAATCCACCGCGAAGATGTCAGCCCTTCGAGAAAGGAAAACTCTCGACAGATCGGTGTCGGCTTCGTTCGCGCAGTGAAACAGTTTACGAGTCATTTCAAATGTCTTTCGGTCACTACGTGAAATACCAGCTTCCCACTGCGATCGGTTTTCAATGTAGTAGGCAAGAACGTCGGCATTTTTCTTTTCGCGCCCCACTTGATTGAAACTTGCCAAAATCGTAACAACGTCTTGGATCGTAGCTCGTTCGTCGGTCAAACCGATGGCCATCTGTGCCTGATGAAGTTTCAAACTCACTTTCCCAGCAGTTGTCGTTTTCGGCGGCTCGCCTTCTGTCAGTAACCACGAGAAGATCGCCCGCTCTTCTCCTAAAGAGAGGTTCAAGCCCGCCGCCATTTTTTGAATGAATGGCTGAATCAACGGGAAAATACCCCAAACTTCCGGCTCATCTAAAAGTGACGAGTTGTTTGTATCGTGGCGGGCAAACAACGACTCCGCATAGTGAAGAATCGGAGAAATGACTCGGATTTCACTCGACTCAAGTGGGAGATCAGTTTCACCCAATGGTCGCGAAGCACGTTCGAGAGCTCGCAGGAACGCTGCCGTTGTGCGCGAGCGTTCAACTTGATTCAATGCTCGCGTCACATTCGGCAGATGTGACATCCGAGTGCGAAGTACTGGGAAAATTCCATCGCGGAAACATTTGGCCTTTAAGCGCTGACGGCCAAACACGTCGAGCGGCGCAGTTCCACAGTTTGGCAGAAGATCCGCGTGAATCAAATCCGCTGTTTTTCCTGCTGACATAATCGTCGCAAACCATTCGACCGTCTCGTGCATCGACATGTACTGGTTGCCGTCCGAAACCGAGAGAAAGATGTTCGCTTCCATGAACGTGCGATTGCCAGACTGTAGGGACCGGATATCGACGAGGCCCGCGTCCGTTCCGATCGCTTTAAGATCCATAAAGACTTCTTGCGCTTCGTCCTCGGTCAATTGCGGCATAGAACCCGCGCGCCCTGGCTCGTAAGCGTAAGCGCGCATCCCCACGTTAACGAGAACGCGCGACAGGTTGAGGCTCGACAGATCTGATCTTCTGTAGCCATGAAGATGTTCTGTCGGAACAACCATCATTCGACCTTGCAGATCGTGGACCAAAGGACGACCGCGAAGAATGAGCTCTGACATTTGAACGCGTGCGATTTCACCGACCGGTTCTTTGGCTCGAGTCGCGATTTGACTCATTGTCACGCGCGCCTGTTCTAGCGTCGCAAAGTTTGCAGGCCCGGTGATTTCAAGCGCCACGCGTTCGCCTTCAATCCAATCGCGGAAGATTTCCACAAGCCGATCAGCGTGATCTTTCATGAGGCCGCGAGTGAGTTCCACTTTTCTCGGGTGCGAGTTGCCCGCGAGAAGCTTGCCAAGAATCACGTCCATGGCGTTGTTGATGGATTTCACTTTGATCATGGATGGAAGCAGTTTATTGCCCTCGAGTTGAGCCAAGAGGTTCTTCAGCAAATCCTGTTCGATCCTGCCACCATGGCGTTCGATCATGCGATTCAGCGCGAGTCCCAAGTCTGCAATCATTTTCTCCGCAGTGTCGAGATCCCCGGATCCATACTTCATCCGCAGAGCGCCGATCCAGAGTTCGGTCGCCTGCTGAACGAGAATTGGCCACTCGGTTCCCAAGACAACCGCTGGGTCTCCAGCTACTGCAACGGCCTTTACCGTCTGAACAAACTGCTTTCTTTCGTGGGTGCTAAGACTTCGAATTCCCGCCTGTTCAAGCGATTGTGCAATCGTCTGAATTCGCATCGATTCGCGCGGCAACAACTTTCCGCCGCCGTCCCAAAGAAGTTCTTCATTCAACGCAACGGCAATCGCCCGGATGGCCATCGTCGTTTCACTAAGCGATTGGATCGAAACTTCTTTTCCGTCCAAAGCTTGATGAAACGAAAGAATTTGGCCTCGGCCGCGCCACTGAGCAAGGGGCGTGCGAACTTTCAGCAAAAAGCTGCGAATGCGTTCGAGTTCGACGCGGGACAAAGTCTGATCCCCGCCACCAAGAAGTGTCGCTTTCCATCGGAAAAGTTCGCCGACGACGGCGCGTCGGCGCGCTTGCGCAACCCAATCACCGTCAAAGGGAACGACCGTCGTGGACTCTGAGGCATCTGCTGGTACCGGTTTCACGGCCGGTACGACCGTCTCTGTCGCTAGCTCCGTTGCGTTCAAACCATTTCGAGCACGGCCTGCCGATTGATTCGAAGGAGGAGATTGAGACTCTTCTCGAAAATAGGTTTCGAAAAAAGACGAGAGTTCACTTCGAGTCCAACCGCCCGCATTCGCGCCACGGGTGTTGCTTGCGAACTTTGCGAGGGCCGAAGAAAGACAATCAACCACAAGAACAGGATCGCGATCCTCGCCGTTGAAGAACATACCGAGATCTGCGCCGACAGAACGCACACACGAAAGTCCCTGCTCTTTGAATTGAAGAGGGTCCTTTACTTGCTCGTCGTTGCCGAAAAAGTGATGACAGCCCGAAAGGGTCAAAACCGTCATGGCCAGAGAAAGGGCCAGCGACAGGGTCCGCGGCAACGTCGATTTCGAATATTTCTCGGTCACAAAGCTCCCTTGGCAACGTTCACCCGGCGAGGGCCGGAAAATGTCCATTTCTCTATTCTCATTAAGCCCTTAGGGCCCTCAAAGAACATAGGTTCGACCTGAGGTTCTGCCTCAAGTAACTCCAATAAAATAGGACAAGATTCGTTCCAACGGATAAGCCGTAGCGAAGTTTCCCGATCGTAAAAACTTTGTACATCGAACATTCAACCTATTGGTTCTCATCTCGACCGATATGAAATACCTTCTCTTGAAGTCAGACCAAGTTTCGAGGGGGCCCAATCAGTCATGCAGCAAAATAACAAACCGCTAGTTACGACCATCAAACTGACGCGCATTTCGATTTCAATCTTTTCGGCTCTATTGTCGACGGCGATATTTTTTGCGCCTCTCATCAGCGACGCCGCAACGGGGACTGGCGAAATCGACCTTCATGTAAGTTCAGAGCGAGCCGAATCCGCCGGTGGAACGGCAAGCCTCGAACGGCATCTCAAACTTGGAGTTTTTGCTGGTGCACTTTCCGATCTCAGCGAGACTGACTCTTTGTCGTTCGGCGGCTTTTTGAAAACAGATCGAGGCTTTCAGTCGGCAGGTGAATTCACCGGCTACAGTCTTGGGTTATACCTCGGCTGGCTTCACAAAGAATTTTCGATGCGATTGGCCTATTCGATACTTGCCGAAATGAAGAACTCAAACGGAACGGTTGAAACGGCTTTTCGCGACGGAAGCGGCCTCGAGCTTCAAGCCAAATGGGTACAATGGTTTGATACGGAACAAGGACCAAAATCTTTCGGTTTTGGCCCATCATTGAGCTACGAGAGACTGAACTTTACGAAGGCCCGGGTCGGTAGCCTTCCAGAAGTAGCTCAGGATCGACTTGTCGAATCGATCTCCCCCGGAGTGTCTGCGACCTTCAAATTTTAGAAGCGCGATTTAAAGAATGCCCGGCGGCGCATCTTCATCCGGAGGCAAAACGTCGGTCGTGAATTCTAAGTCATCGCTCAGTTCCCAAACGGAAACTTGTGGAGCGCTGCTAGCTGGGCTCCGGCCGCTATTGGGCGCTGAATAGAAAGCACTCTTCTTGATTTTTGAAGCTCGCGCCTGCACACGAACGGCCTTGGCCGTCGTGCCTTCGGCAATCACACAATCTCGTTCGCGCACAATTCGGACATCCAGAAGGTGCGTCGCTTTGTATCGCTTCTGTGCTTTCAAAATAGCTTGGTCAGCCATCCCAATAACAGCGCCGGTTTTTTGAATAGGTTCGTCATCCTCACAGAACTCAGAGAAAAAGGAAGCTCCCGATTGAAGACGGTAGTTGTCTGGGAGCTTCGAATGAGTCATCGAGACGACGGGAACTGTCAAAAGGTTGCGTTCTGAAATTCCGGCGCATCCCGCTAGGAGCGCTGAGAGGAAAATCGCTGGCAGAGTTAAGTATCGGATCACGTTTACGCCCTCTTCCTTTATTGATATGCGACGGCAGAAAGTTTTAGGCAGCGCCGCCCAATGAATCCCAAGTTCCAGCCTTCTTCGCGCATTTGCAGATTGGTCATCAAACGAACTTTCGTTTGCGTCAGTCGCGACCGAGTCGAAACCGACTCTTCAAGTGTTTCGCCCATACTTGAGTTCGTAAGCCCGACCGCATTTTCAAGCGCATCTTCAAAGGAGGGTGCACCCTGAACATTGTAACCAAAGAGATTCAGCTGGCAGTCTTCACTGCGAACCATTCCCGAATTTTTAACGGCGTGAATGTCGTGGGTGATTCCGATCGACTTGAAGTATCGAAAGTCTTGGTACTTCGTCGAGGCGCAAGACAAAGTTAAAATGGCGGAGAGGAACAGCATCAATCGCGTCATACCTTTACGGTAACAGATGCAAGGCGACGCTCGAAAGTCCAGGATCCCCAAAAAACAAAACCCCCTTCTTTCGAAGAGGGTCTTGCAGGTTTAGATCTTCTTAGTTTCCGCTACCGAAAGGAAGCTCTGGCAGACCACCGCCGCCGCCTCCGCCGCCTGCACACCATGGAGCATCAGGCATAACGCCGCAGAGGATTTGACAGATCGCTGGATCGCCGAGTGGGCACTCGCCACCTGGCTCTTCCGGACCGCCAGGCGAACTCGCACCTACACGAATTGGAAGCGACGTTGAAGTCGCACCCGAAGCATCCGTGACAGTGATCGTCGTTTGTCCGTCAGCTTTCGCTGTGAACTTTCCAGTCGCATCGATTTCGCCAATCGCTGCATCAGCAACTGCGAAAGACAACGCACCTTTAGCGTATGTTGCGCCGAACTGTTTCGCTTCGCCAACTGCCAATGAAGCAGCAGCCGGAGTCACAAACATTTTCTTCGCCATAACAACTTCAGTTGCTGCCAACATATCAACGCGGCAGTTACAAGCGACTTCGATTTGCGCCTTTGCTCCAGTGATCTGAAGAAGAGCGCGGATCTGTGCACCTGTCAGTGACGAGTCTTGTGCTTTCAAGAAGGCTGCGATTCCAGAAACAAGTGGCGTCGCCATCGATGTTCCAGAAAGTTTGCCGTACTTGTTTTTTGGCAATGTCGAAACGATATCTACGCCAGGAGCTGCAACGTGAACAGTCGCAACA
>JAXMMN010000785.1:0-1304 GCA_034366485.1 Bdellovibrionales bacterium | reverse complement strand
CGCAAACTCGAAACGAGAAGCCGAATCTTTGATGTCATCGGAGACAGCATTCGACTTAGCGATGATCGATCTTCGCCTTCCAGATGGCGATGGTCTTGAGCTCATGACAAAGCTGAAATCACTTCATCCGCAGTGCCAGGTCATTATCCTGACGGGCCACGGTTCGATTGAATTAGCAGTTAAAGCTACGCAGATGGGCGCCTTTCACTTTGTGACAAAGCCCTTCAATATGGAAGAGCTTGTCTCGATCATTGAAAAGGCGATTTCGCACAAGTCTTTGCAAGTTGAAAACCAGACACTTCGTTCGGCATTGTCCCGCCGCTATCGCTTCGAAAATATTATTGGAAACAGCGAAGAAATTCGTCACGTCCTCAGCATGGTCGAGCGAGTCGCCGATTCTGATTCGACGGTTTTAGTTTCAGGTGAAAGTGGAACTGGAAAAGAACTGATCGCAAAAGCAATTCACTACAATTCTTCCCGTGCCAATAAGCCTTTTGTCCCCGTCAATTGTGGGGCGATCCCAGGCGAACTTCTGGAAAGTGAACTTTTTGGCCACGTGAAAGGTGCTTTCACTGGTGCCATCGCCAATCGTCAAGGTCGCTTCGATCTTGCAAGCGGCGGAACACTTTTCTTAGACGAAATTGGCGAGCTTCCGCTAAATCTCCAAGTAAAACTTTTGCGTGTTCTTCAAGAGCGACGTTTCGAACCCGTGGGAAGCATGAAAACTCATGAGGCCGACGTTCGCGTCGTCGCCGCCACAAATGTGGATTTGGCGAAGGCCGTTCAAAAAGGCCTTTTCCGCGAAGATCTGTTCTACCGATTAAATGTCATCCCCGTTCGCCTGCCCGCTTTGAAAGAGCGTCGTGATGACATTCCTCTTTTACTTCATCACTTCCTGCAAATTTCAAACGACCGTCTTGCGGAGCGCGCTGGCCCGAATCGCAAAGCTCGTCAGCTACAAGGATTTTCTCCGGAAGCGATGAATGCGCTCATCCATCACCCATGGCCAGGCAACATTCGCGAATTGGAAAATCTTGTCGAGCGTCTGGCCGTCTTAAAAGGTGATGGAATTATCGAGATGCTCGATCTTCCGGATCACTACCGCTCGAGCGCTCGACCAGAATTTGGCGTCGGCGGGATGGGCATGGGCGCAACAACAAGTAGCGGGCTTTCGATGGATTCTATCGATGTTCCCGACAACGGACTTGATTTCAATTCTGCCGTCGATGCCTATGAAAATGCTTTGATACTTCAGGCACTCGAAAAAACCGGCTGGAACAGAAATCAAGCGGCCGCAATTTTGA
>JAXMMN010000784.1:0-3997 GCA_034366485.1 Bdellovibrionales bacterium | reverse complement strand
CCGGTCAATACATCCGCATTATTGGAAGAGCTGCGCTTTTTCTTTCGAACCTGAACGGAAACTGGCATTTTCGACTTTGGGACTCGACGATCTGAATCTGGCGAACAGCGATCGCAGTGACCGCACTTCGTAAGTCGCTGCTTGTCTTTGTAGTACGCTAGGATTTCTGAGTGGCGACACTCTCCGCCTTCAGCGTAGGCAACGAGAGCTTCAAGGTTTTGCCACCGCAATTTGATGACGGCTTTGGGCGCATCGGCGTTTGTGATGAAGTAACTTTGAAGTCCCTTGTCGGCCTTTGAGTATAGCAAAAGACAAGTAGATGGATTCCCATCGCGTCCGGCACGTCCCATTTCCTGGTAAAGCGAATCGATATTGGCGGGCAATTGAAAGTGTATCACCAATCGAACATCGGCCTGGTCGATTCCCATTCCGAAAGCGTTGGTCGCAACTAGTATTCGGAAGCGGCCCTCGATGTAGGCCTTCTGTGTCTCTGTGCGAACTTCTGAACTTAAACCGGCATGATAGTGCCCAACACCCTCAAACTCTCGAGACAAAAGCTTTGCAAGCTCTTCGGTTTGCTTTCTCGTTCCGCAATAAACTAAAATTCGTCCAGTGCTTGTTCGTCGCAGTCCCTCTAGGACGAAGCGATGCTTTTCATTCTCATCACTACTAACTTCTACTTGATAGAAAAGGTTAGGACGATAGAAGCCATGAACCTGTCGCTCTGGTTTTACCAGTGCCAGGCTCCTTTCAATATCATCGAGCACGATGGGGGTGGCCGAGGCCGTAAGCGCGAGAACGGGGACATCGGGCCGAAGCGTTTTTAGTTCCGATAGAAGTCCGTACTCTTCGCGAAAATCGTGACCCCATTGAGAAACGCAGTGGGCCTCATCGATCGCAAAAAGTGCAATAGTTTGTTTCTGAATCCAAGTTTTAAAGCCAGGTTTATGGGCGCGTTCCGGAGAGAGATACAAAACAAAAGGTCCACCTTTTGCGATGTCGCGAAAAACCTCTCTCTTATCATCGTCTGATTGCCCCGAGTGCAGGGAGCCCGTTGGAACACCAAGACGTTTAAGTGCCAGGACCTGATCGCGCATCAGTGCGATCAGTGGCGAAATGACGATTACCAATTTTTGTTCTTGAACGGCAACCAGCTGGTAGCAGAGAGACTTTCCTCCGCCCGTCGGAAGCACCGCCATAACATCTCGTTTCGCCAAAATGGCGTCGATGATTTCGCGCTGGCCTTTTCGAAAGTCGGAAAGCTGGAATGTCGAACGTAAGATATCTAGAGGGCTATTCATGAAGGGCTAAGACTGACACGAACCGTGCCGCATCTACAAGCACTAGTTCCGCGGCGCCAATTAGCAAAAGGAAGCTTTTTTTAGAAAAAGAACGTGGCGCCAAAGGAAAGTTCTCTCAGAAGGTAGTAGTTGTAAAACGCTCCGAGCATCAGGTTATTGCCAAGAATAATTTGGGCGCCAAAAAATGACTCTTGCTTTGTTTCCATTACTTTTAGGCTTTGTGTTTCGAAATCAAAAGCCGGCCGATCGGATTTTTCTGTGCGAAACGAGACAGTGATCAAACTTCGTTTCAGAAGCAATGTGCCGGTCAGCACCGTGATGATTGCAGGCTGATCGGAAGGTTGATCGCTTGTGACTTCTTTTAGCGTTGAATAGTCGATTGCAATCGAATTCAAAAATGCGCCGATCGAATAAGTTTCGACATGCGCATCCACGGTTTGCTTGAGATCGATGAGGTAAGGTTCGTAATCCAGAAGTGTTTGGTCTTTGTAGGCCGAGTAGCCAAACGTGAAGGGACCAAGAACTCCCGTGACTCCGCCGCCCGGCAAAACCGCCTTTGTGAGGGTATTGTATTTTCCCATGACCCCAAGATTTAGTTCCGCTCGTTTAAGTCCCGACCGCTTGTTGTCAAAAAGGCCGACGGCAGTGGCAAGTGTGAATTTTTGCGTGGGAAGTTTGTGTTTGCCGATCTTTCGTTCTAAAAATGCTTCGGAAATTTCTGTTGCTGGCGGACCAAAAAATGTCTCCTCGCTGTTTGAGGGAGAAATAGCGGCCCCCACTCGGCCAAGCCCTTTGACAAGTGCAAAATCCAGCGACTGATCGAAATAGAGAAACTCTAAGCCGAGGCCTTTTTCGAGAGGAACGGCCGAAGGGTTGATGCGGATCTTGCCACCTCTCGTCGGTGCACCGCCTGAACTAGAGGTTGCGCCGCTGGAGAGGCCGCAATAGCGCTTCGTGTGGTCGCAGAGTTCAGCAAGCGCCATTTCGGGCACTGCCATAATACCGAGTGCGAATGACAGCGGTAAACTCAGCATTAAACACAGCGGAGCCAAAACGGAATTTCGGGTAACTAGCTGCGCTGCAAACATTCCTGATTTTAATTAGCGCGAGAGATGTGTCAACGTCGAGTTTATGCCTTTATTGATGAGCTTAATTTCCCTGTTGTTATTGTCGCCTCGAAGCGGTTCAGCGATCTTGTCTGAAATTTTATGATCGGCGATCTACTTCTTTTTTGTCACTTTGCCGTCGAAAAAGTAGTGGCGTGCATCCTCGGCATCTTGTTTTCCCCGAATGACAAAGTCGGGCTTAAGTGCGACAAAGGTCTTCGCGTCAGCGTTCTCGACTTTAACTAGTTGTTGATCTTGGTTAACCGTGTACACCTGGCTGGAATTTTTCACATAGAAACCCATCGGGAAGTTCTCGAACAAAACTTCGAAGCCTTCTCGATCCACGTCTTTCAGGATTTTTCCACGGTAAAAGACATGTGATCGATCAGTTCCGAAGGAATGATCTAAGTCTTGAAACGAGGCAGCGTCGGCCTCTGCGACAGCGACGAAAGTGGTGTTGAGGCGAGTGTTAAAGTAAACAGCCCCTTTGTCGGCGATGTAGCTTGCGTCCTTTCGTAGGTCTTCGCGGTGAGATAGAAACCGAAACGATTTAGGATCAAATCCAGGTACCAGGGTGTCGTTGTAGAAAAGGTGGGTCTCATCTCGCGAAAACCCGTGGCCGATGACTTGAAAGGTACCGGCGTCGGCGCCCCTCACCGGGCTTTCGTAATAGAAAACAGCTTTCGCGTTTTTGCTATAGACGTCGTCAATTTTCACAAGCGGACCATTCGCATCGATTTTCTCTCGAAAATAGCTCTTCGACTTGTCCATGGCGTAGTCGGTTTTAATCTGTTTAAAAGTTTGCGGATCGGCACCTTCGACAATCACAAATTGTGGAGCACTGACGAAGTCGTCCTTGAAAAACATCACGACTTTTTCGTCCTTACAATAATTTGTTGTGTACGACATCGCAGGAATTTCGACCGGCCAAAACGTTTTGGGATTCACGCCAGAAAGTTCTGCCAGGGAACCTTGGGCCAAAAAGAACACGCGTTTTTCTGTGATATACAAAATTGGTCCCCGACTTCGATCTCGATTGGCTCTTCGCAGCGGTTCTTCTTCGAGATTAAACGGAAGCGGAAGTTCGCCGAGAAAGTATCGGTTTCCTGACTTTCCAAGTTTCAAGGTGTTGTTTTCCCCACCGGGATTGTCGAGTTTGATGGTCGCGATTTCAAAGTTAGCTTTGTTTACGTCTAGAAGGCGCAAATACGACGTGCTACCCATCAATCCGTCGCCCGAGTATTTCTTGAAGTAAACACCGTCATCAAGAGGGCCGCCCTTATGGTAAGGGGAGTCCAGCCCGTCACTATCTACCACAGGACTTTTTTTTCCGATGACGTAGACGGCCGCTATTCCCCCAATGACAAACAGTGCTATCCACAATTTTGGCATATGTTTCCTTAAGCAGCGCTTTATAAGTTGTGAATCTGATGGCAACTCGTCAGAGTTTAATCATGCACAAGACTCTTGGGAAACTCTCTCTATTTTTTATCGTTTTCGTGTCAGTGCCTTTTGTCGGCTGTGGCTCGACCGACACCCCCAATAAAGCCCCATCGAAAACCACTCATTTTGATTTAAGAACAGTTTGCC